>JBJFFR010000140.1:0-36381 GCA_051891935.1 Oscillospiraceae bacterium | reverse complement strand
CAAGAACTTTTGCATTTTGGGTTGAGAATGTGTCAAGGGATATTGACAATATCAAAACTATTCTTTTGATGAAGTTTATAATGATGGCACAGAGGATGCAGTAACAAATATAAAAGAAATCTTAACATCCACAAATGACAACTACGAAAAAATAAAATCAATTTCAAAAACAATTAACGGCTGCAAATTTGAGCCTTCTTCCAAAACTATAAGTGGGTATACCTACTTTTTACAAGAGATGGGTAATAGAATACGTCATCATGGAAGTATTGATAAGGAAAGAAATTTCTCTGGTGAGCATATGTATTCTTTAGCGAGAAGAGCTAATAGTTTTATAAAAGCTATTAGAAATAGTAATAAAGAGAGGCGAGCACTAATTTGTATAGATGCAATTCGAAATCCATATGAAGCCACTTATTTTCAAGATAGGTACTCTGCTTTCTTTTTAGTTGCTGTTAGCACAGATGATGACGAAAGAATTAGAAGATTGGGAGAAAACTTAAATCATGAACAAATTAAAGCTTTAGATGCAAAAGAATATCCTTATAAGCTTAAGGGAGAATTTAAATTTACAAATCAAGATATAGGTGCATGTATGCAGTTGGCAGATATATATCTATATAATCCATATGAAGTGACTGAAGGAAAATACTTCATTACAGAATCAATTATTAAATACGTTACATTAATGAAACATCCTGGATTAATTACTCCTACAAGCATAGAAAGATGTATGCAAATAGCTTATAATGCCAAACTTAATTCAGGTTGCCTTTCACGACAGGTAGGAGCTGTAATAACTGATTCAAGTTTTAGTATTAAAGCTGTAGGTTGGAATAGTGTAGCAGAAGGTCAAGTTCCGTGTAATATGAGAAATGCGGAAAATTATCTGACTAATAAGGATGAAAGCTCTTTCAGTACATATGAAATTAAAGATAAAAGCTTTAATAAACATATGCAGGAAACATATTCTGAAAGAATACAATGTGAATTTCTAAATGGAAGATTATGTTCTTATTGTTTTAAAGATGAATATGAGGAAATTACAGGACAAAAAAATCAAGTCCATACACGTTCTCTTCACGCTGAAGAAAATGCTTTCTTACAAATTGTAAAATATGGTGGAGAAGGAATTAAAGGTGGTAAATTATTTACATCAGCAAGTTCATGTGTTTTATGTTCAAAAAAAGCATTTCAGTTAGGAATTAAGGATATTTACTACATTGATCCCTATCCGGATATTGCTACAACGCATATCCTTTCTTTTGGAAAAGATAAATCCAAACGTCCACGATGTCATTTGTTTTATGGAGCAATAGGCAGGGCTTACACCTGTCTCTTTACACAAAGAATCGCAATAAAAGACGAATTGTCTTGTCTATATGACAATAAAAAAGCTGACAGTAAATCTTGAACTATCAACGATAAAATGAAGTGTTTTTGTAAATGATTTGCAGAGATACGCCAAAGCATCTGGTCAACTTTTGGTCAACAAAGTTACAAAATTGCATAAAAAGCGGCAGTATAAAAAGGCGGTGAGCATTAGTGAAACATCGCTGAAAGCTAAGAAATACGACGTTACAGCAAGACAGCCGAATTAACGGCGTAAACTCAAAGAGATAACAATCAACTATCCCAAACCCTCGAAAAACCAACGTTTTCGGGGGTTTTCTTGTATATTAAAACGGGGGGTTACTATACAATAATCATCCCAGAAATTATTCGGGGATAGATCTATATCAAATTAGCTTGTTTTCATTAACTGCATTTTTAATATTTTGAATAAACCCTACTTTTATGGATTTCATCAACTTCTTGATTTGAATGCGTATAATGACGTCGGTTTTTAAATCCAGCATGTCTTATATTAAAATGATTTACCAATGGATTAAGATCTCCATCAATAATCATTGTATCACCTAATGCTATAGATTCGATGTTATACATTTCATAAAGGAAATCCAAATCATTTATGTTTCCATAATTAATTATTCCTAATCCGATTATATTTTTTAGTTTAGTAACTTGTGTCACATCAGTAATTTTTTTTGCATTTTCAATACTAAAAAATTTTACCTGCTGACTTATCTCTTGAATTCCATCAAGCGTTAAAAGATTACGAAGATAGCATAACTCGATTTTTTCTAAATGTACGTATTTATCAAGTCCCTCTAAATTTTTAACATTTGAAAAATTAACTATCAATGTTCTTAATTTGGGTGCATCTGGCAAATTAGAAAAATTGTATGTATCACTTCTATGATGCCATATTGTTAAATGGGTACATTCTGTAAAATCTATCTTCGATATATCATCTTTTTTCCAATCAAATGATATCGTCATAGGGTGAATAGTCATATGTCCTCCATTAATCAACAAAAAAATTCAATAAGTAGCTTTTCATAAAGTTTTCTTGCCCGGACTATTACTTTTATTATAATTATTTCCGGACACGCCGCCATCATTAATAATTCACTCCTAAATTTTCCTGCTCCAATCACACAAATAAGGCGATCGAGAGTATCATGCACATAGGAACAATCACCGAATGCAGTAATGAGTCTAACTAATTATCCATTTGATAACACCTATGCTTTTATTTATCATTTCATTATAATCATCCGAATGAATAACGTATGTTTCTTTTCCTATATAAGCATATTTTAAAAACATATTATTTTGAATACATTTAATGGCATTTTCAAGTTTATCAATCCAAATATCAACATCACCAAATGTTATTATATATTCAGTATCAAAACTAATGTCTAATATGTAGTTTCCTTTTTCATTGTAGTAGTACCCCATAAATTGATTATCTTTTGAAAAATACAAAATTTTTTCTGTCGTGAGTACATTTGAATCATAACTTAATAATTGTTTATATCCATTCCATTCCCAATCATCAATAGTGTAATACTCTAATTTTGAAATTAAGTTCTTTTTATCCAAATTCAATTTATCCAAAAGAATATTTAAAGGTATGTATCGTTCCAAAACTAATGAAACATCTATTTTTTCACTCATCGGCGCGATCCTCCTTCGGAAATTGCCGTACAAAATATAGTAGGAATATCCTCAAATGGATACGAACTTACAAAACATCGGTCGCTACCCAACCATTTTTCATCAAAATAGAACAGATGATTTCCGGTTGTGTCAATAGTTTCTCCGTATAAACATATTTTACCACAACATTTCCACCGCTGTCAACAATTTCTTCACAAATAAATCGTTTTTACCCTTTTACAGCTAACATGACCCAATTCCGAGCATCAGCTATTGACAATGCCCCCGATAAGTCGTATAATAAGCGTACACTTGCCGAAAAAGGGGATATCCGCTTGAAAAATGATGTAAAACAAATAAAAAAAGCGCTCCGCTTCGCTTTTCCCAAAACTATACCTATCTTTGCAGGCTTCTGGTTCCTCGGAATGAGCTACGGTATTCTTATGCGTGTAAAAGGCTTTAGCTTTGTCTATCCGCTGCTGATGAGCATTACGATTTTCGGCGGCTCGCTCGAATTTATCGCTGTAACAATGCTTTTGAGCACCTTTGCGCCGCTTCAAACGTTCCTGGTCGCACTTGTTATCCAGCTCCGACATCTTTTCTACGGCGTTTCTATGCTTGAAAAGTATAAGGGGACAGGATGGAAAAAGCCGTACCTCATCTTCGGGCTCTGCGATGAAACCTTTTCGATAAACTACAGCACCGATATCCCCGAGGATATCGACAAAGGCTGGTTCTATTTCTTCGTAACGCTGCTCGATCAGATATACTGGGTCACGGGCGCAGCTATCGGCGGTCTGCTCGGGAATTTCATAAACTTCAACACCGAGGGACTTTCGTTCGTAATGACAGCAATGTTTGTCGTTATCTTCCTCGACCAATGGTTAAAGGAAAAACAGCACATTTCATCCGTCATCGGTCTTGGCATATCGCTTCTCTGCCTTATAATTTTCGGCAGCGAAAGCTTTATGATACCGACAATGATATGTATTGTCGCAATGCTTACGCTGTTCCGCAAGCCTATCGAGAAAAAGGAGGAGCAGCCATGACTTTGACACAGCAGATAATAACCGTTGCCCTCTGCGTACTCGGTACAATGCTCACACGTTTCCTACCGTTTATGGTTTTCCGTCCGAACAAGCCTACACCGAAGTATATAAAGTACATCGGAAACGCCCTTCCGCCTGCGATATTCGGAATGCTCGTCGTCTACTGTCTTAAAGACGTTTCCGTTTTCGGCGGAAGTCACGGCATCCCCAAAGCGATCGCAATAGCCGCAGTTATCGCACTTCATCTTTGGAAAAAGAAAATGCTGCTTTCTATCGCAGGCGGAACGCTTTGCTATATGCTTTTGGTGCAGTTTATTTTCTAAAGGAAATCTCTAAAAGCATTTTACAACACATAATTGCATCTTACATATCAAAAGCTTGAATCTCCGAAATAATGCTGATATGATATAATCATCATCAGAAAAGGAGATACATCTTATGAATATTGTATTGCTTGTTTTATTATGTGCTGCCGAAGCAGCTTTTGCAGCTTTATCAGTTAAGCGCCGTTCCGACAAAAAGGTCTGGCAGACGGAAAGACTTATCTGCAATGCTGGTCAGCTGGGAGCGTTCCTTTTGATGCTTCTTCTGCCCGGTATAGATATGAGCTTTCGCTTCCAAGGACTGTTTGTGCTGCTTCTTGTTCGTATCGCCGTCGCATTTATTGGCCGGCTTATCGTCAGAAATAAGGAAGAAAAGTCAAAGCACCCTGCTATGATGATATTAAGCGCTGTGCTTTCCGTTTTCCTTATCGTGGGAAGCCTTGTCCCATCGTTCGTGTTCACATCATACAGCGGTCTGCCTGTTTCGGGCGAATACAAGGTTGCCGATGCAAGACGAAAACTGGATCCTTGTATTCAATATGGATCAAAGGATCATCGAATGACGAAAGGAGACAGCTATGATAAGAAAAATGCAGAAAAGCGATATCCCGTCCTGTGCTGATATCCTTTGCAAGGTTTATAACAACGAGCTCTGGCAGTGTCGCTGGACAGAAGAAACGTCCTGCGCTTACCTTGAGGATTATTTTGACGAAAAGAAATTTGTCGGCTTTGTGATCGAGGAAAACGGCAGCATAATCGGCGCAATGTTTGCACATGAGAAGATCTGGTGGAACAACAGCGAGCTTTTTATTGATGAAATGTTCGTCCTTCCCGATATGCAGCGCAAAGGTTACGGAAGTATGCTGATAAAGGCTGCCGAGGAGTATGTTTCACAGAAAAAGCTTGCAGGCTTTACACTTTCAACGAACAGATATGCACCTGCGCCGAATTTCTATAAGAAAAACGGCTTTGTTGACTGCGAGCATATCCTATTTATGTGCAAAGAAGTATGATCATTTCAGCGAAAGGAGCGTTCTATGATACTTGAAACGGAAAGACTTGTCCTTCGTGAGCTTTCTCGGGAGGATTTCAGCGACCTGTATGATGTTCTTGCTGATCCCGATGTGACAGCGCATTATCCCTATTCCTTTGATGAAGACAGAGTTGAAAACTGGATAGAACGCAATATCGCACGGTATAAGAATGACGGCTTCGGACTATGGGCGGTCATCCATAAGGAAAGCGGAAGAATGATAGGGGACTGCGGAATAACGATGCAGAAGATCGAAGGCGAGATGCTCCCCGAGATCGGCTACCATATACATAAGGACTTCCGCAGAAAGGGCTATGCTTCCGAAGCTGCGGCAGGCTGTATCGAATATGCCTTTTCAACGCTCGGCTTTGAGAGATTGTACTCTTATATGAAATATACCAACGAACCGTCCTGCCGCACCGCCGAAAAGAACGGGATGACCTTTCTAAAGGAATATCCCGATCCCGACAATAAGATAACAAAGGTCTACTCGATAAGCAAGGAGGAATGGGAAATGCACAAAAAGTCAGTGTCGGACAGATATCACGATATAAAAAAGCGGCTTCTTGACATCGCCGAACAGGATGATGAAATGACTGCCGTTATTGCGATCGGCTCATCGGTGAGAAAGTATTCCTGTGCTGATGAATACTCCGATATCGACCTTGTCATAGCCGTGAAGGATACCGAAAAATGGCTTTACGGTGATATGCCCTCAAAGCTTGGCGAAGTGATGATCTCGTTTGTCGAACAAACGCTTGGCGGAGGAATGGAAAGGCGAATTCTCTTTAACGGTTCGCTTGACGCCGATATCATAATCTTTACCCCCGAACAGCTTGAAAACGCCGTACTTTCGGGCGCTGCCAATGAGGTAATGAACCGTGGGTACAGCGTAATGTATGACAGCATGAACATCACAGGGCTTCTTGAAAAGCATATCGTACCATCCGTCAGAGAAATAGAAATGTCCGAAGCCGAGTTTGTCAACAGGGTGGAGGATTTCTGGTTCCACACCGTCTGGGCATCGAAAAAGATACTTCGCGGCGAGCTTTGGACAGCGAAAATGTGTATTGACGCTTACTTGAAAAATCACCTTTTAAGCGTTATCGAGCTGAACAGATTTCTCGCCGAAAAGACAGATGTTTGGCACTGCGGAAGGTTTTTTGAGAAGTGGGCAGGCAAAGATAACACAGCAAAGCTGAAAAGCTGTTTTGCACATTATGACAGGGAAGATATGATCTCCGCCTTAAAATGTACAGCTGCGCTTTTCAGCGAAAACGCTCATTCTGCCGCAAAAGCAGGCGGATTTGACTACCCCGAAAAAGCGGAGAAATATGCGCTTGAATTAATTAATGATTATTTCAAAAAATAAAAGTAAAGCCTCTGTGTTGAAAACGAAACACAGAGGCAAAATTTTTATACTAATACCCGATTATAAAGTGTACAAAAAATGGGGCAAAATCTTGTAGCTGTTGAAAACAGCTTTATATGGATTATGCGAAGATTTTTTGTCTACACTTTAATGAGGGATTAGTATTATCACGGGATAAGCGGAGTAAGCTGAGTATTCCAACTGCACAGACGATCCCAAATTAATCGCTTCCCAAAAAGTATAAAATACGAAAAAGCAGCACCGAATCAACGGTACTGCTTTTTCGTTTGGGTGGATATAAATGAAAAATTAGGAAAAAACGAAATTATAAGTATTTGATAAGCTCGCTTCTTACAGCGTCCATTCTCTCATCGGAAATGCCGAAGTCCATCTTCTTGTAGCTCCATGCTGCACGGGAAATGCCGAGCTTTTCAAATGCAGTATTTATAGCCTTGAACCACTTTACAGTATCTTCGGGAGCGGCAAGGTCTATCACGCCGTATTCGCCGCAGTAGAGAACTGTTCCGTTCTTTTCAGCTGCTTCGCAGGCAGATTTGAATCTGTCCATAAAGAATTCGGGAGTGATAGCAGGATCGCACTCTTCAAAGCTCATTCTGAATGATCTGTCCATATCGTCTACCCAGTATGCACCCTGATGAGTGAATTTGAGCGGATCGTAGCAATGGAAGTTGTATACGACCTTGTCGTCATAAGGAGCTTCAAGATCGGGAACAGCGTCGGGACTGTTCTGCCAGTAGCCGCCTACGAGGATGTAGGTGTCTGGAGCGATCTTACGGATCCTTTCGATCGTGCTGCGGATAAGCTTGTTCCATATTTCGCTGTAGCTCTGCTCGGTCACTTCGTTGAGAAGCTCAAAGGAGATCGTACCGTCACTTACAGCATAGCGTTCAGCGATCTTTTCCCAAAGCTTCATGAAACGTTCTTGGAGCGGTTCGCTGTCAAAGAAACCGAATTCACCTTCGCCCTTGTCGAAAGAGTAGCCGGCTGTCTTGTGAAGGTCGAGGATAATGTTAAGTCCTGCAGCCTTGCTCCACTTTACGGCATTGTCGATGTAGCCGAAGCCGGATTCAATGAAATTGCCGTCCTCGTCTTCAAGGAGGTTGTAGTCGACAGGAAGACGGACATGATCCGCACCCCACGAAGCGATGTTTTTTACATCAGCTTCGGAGATGAAAGTGTCATAGTGTTCAGTGGTGTGTACGCACTGGGAAAGCCAGCCGCCAAGGTTTACACCCTTTTTATAACCCTTGAATTCTGTCATAGTGATATATCCTTTCAAAATCAAAATTTAGCGTCGATCTCCTTGTTGAGGTCGTCAACTGTTTCCTGGCAGAGTGTAGCGATCTCTTCTCTCTTTACAGCCCAGTCGGTTCCGTTGAAGGAAGCCTGCTTGATAGCGTCGTCAATGATGTTAGCCTGTTCTGTGGGAAGACCCATGTGAATGCTTGCAACAGGATTAGCATCGGTCATTTCTCTTACTCTGTGCCACATTTCCATCATTTCGTCAGTCCAGCCGTAGTCTTCACGATACTGCTTTTCTGTGATCTCAAGGGACTTTTCATCCTGTTCAGCAATGAGCTTGCACTTGATGAATGCAGCAGCACCCTCGGGGTTGGGAGCACCCTTACAAAGTGCATAAGCGTCCATGTTAGCAGGGAGGTAGTACTTGTCAGCCTCGGGATCCTTAGGCATTGGAACGAACATGATCTCGCCCGGCTCACCGAACTTGGAAAGGTCAGCTTCCCAGAGTGCCCATGTTGCGCAAGGCCAGAAAAGTGTCTTGCCTTCGCTGATTCTGAACGGCTGCTCTGTCCAGTTGAATTCAGCCTTAGGAAGCGGGAGGTCATCCTTCTTGAGGTTGTACATGAAGTTTTCTGCACGTTCAACAGCTGAGCTGGAAATGTTGTTTACAACCTTGCCGTTTTCCATGCCGATAGGAGCTGTACCTGTTGTAAGTATGAACTGTGTTTCAAAATACCAGCTGTCGTAAGCGAACTTGTCCTCTTCACGGTCGCAGTAGTCAAGGCACATCTGTCTGAATGTGTCCCAAGTCCAGTTGCCTTCATCGAGAAGCTCAACAGGGTCGGGAAGACTGTTTTCTTCAATAGTTTTCTTGTTGTAGATCATAAGGCACTTGGAGTCTGTAGCAACAGGCGCAACATAGTGCTTTCCGCCGATAACGTGGAGTTCGGCAAGCTGCTTGCAGCCTTCAGACCAGAGATCGCTGTCAAAATCAAGATAATCATCGAACGGTTCAAACATTCCGTCGATAACCTTGCTTGGGAATGTATCAAATTCCTGTGCAGGGAAGAGGTCGGGAGAAGAACCGCCGAGAACGTTTGTCGAAAGATCGTTGTAACGGTTTTCCCAGGTCGTAGGGATCCATTCAACCTTTCCGCCGTACTTTGTTTCGAAAAGTTCAAGAGCGAAGAGCTTCGGCTTGCCGAGATCGGGGTTTATGTCGTATGTAGCGAGCCACTTGATAGTGCCGTTTTCAAGCTTTTCATCTTCGCCGATATCAACTTCGGCAACGGCTGCCTTATCTTCTTCGTTAAGCTCCTTCGGAGCAGTTGTAGCTGTTGTTTCAGCAGGTTCAGCAGAATTTCCGCAAGCGGTCATTGAGCCGACAAGTGCGATAGCAGCTGTGAAAGCAAGAACCCTTTTAAAATTTTTCATGATCATACTCTCCTTTTAGAATTAATGTGTACATTTATTCGTCCAATGATTTACTGTACCTATACTTTAACACATTTACAACTATAAAAATATCATTTTTTTGCTTTTTATATCAAAATTATGTTGCGTTTTTTATAAAATTGCTGTATAATGGTTGTAAGAGGTGAGTCAGCTTGTCGGAATATGAAAAGGAGCTTTCCTATAAAGCGTTTATAAACAGAGAGTATGAGTTCAGACATTCTCCTTTTGAAAAGGAGTTCGAGTTCTATGACTGCGTAAAGAACGGCGATGTCAGCGCAGTTGAAAAGGTCATGACTCCGCTCGGAGGAAACGGCGCAGGTGTGCTTTCCGAAGACCCTTTGCGCAACCTTAAATATCACTTTATTGTCACCATTGCGCTTATAACCCGTTTCTGCGTTGAAGGCGGTATGGAAATGGAAACCGCATATACATTGAGCGACCTTTATATATTGAAAGCGGATAAATGTACATCCGAAAAGGAGCTTCATAAGCTGCACAAGGAGGCCGTTATCGAATTCACCAAGCTTATGAATAAAACTGCGCACGGAACAATGTATTCAAAGCCCGTCATAATGACGATGGACTATATATATGACAATCTACATTCCAAGATAAGCGAAGCGGATGTTGCCGATCATGTTTCATTGAGCGCATCGTATATCTCACGGCTGTTTAAAAAGGAGGTCGGAGTTACGATCTCTTCCTATATTTCGATAAAACGGGTCGAAACAGCGCAGAATATGCTGAAGTACTCCGATTTTTCATCGGCTGATATCGCAAACTACCTTGCGTTTACTTCCCACAGCCACTTTATAACCGTTTTCCGAAAATATACGGGAATGACTCCGAATGAGTTCCGTAAAAAGTATTATCGTGATAATTGGGGAGAGAGTACGCATAAAAAGTCAAAAATCTGATATAAACAGCAAAATCGTGATATCAATAATGCGAAGGGTCATTTAAAATAATGTAAACTGATACAGAAAGGATCGTTTAAATGAAAAAAATACTTAATGCAGCGGCTGTTTTTATTTCCGTAACAGTAATGCTGTGCTCCTGCTCGTCGGCAGACAGCTCTTCGGCAGTATCAAAATCGGATGATATCTCAAACATAAGCTTTGAGAACGGCGGTTCTTCAATTTTTGAATGTGCGGACGGCTGGTGCAACGGAAGTATGTTCAACGTTACATGGCGAGCAGAAAACTGTACCTTTGAAAACGGAAGGATGCAGCTAATTATTGATAAGGATCAAAAATCGGGAACAGTCCCTTATTCCGGCGGTGAATACCGTTCAAAGGATTTTTACGGCTACGGCAGATACGAAGTCAGAATGAAAGCGATAAAAAATGACGGCGCTGTTTCCTCGTTCTTCACCTATACAGGTCCGTCCGATAATAATCCTTGGGACGAGATCGACATCGAGATACTCGGCAAGGATACAACAAAGGTTCAGTTCAACTACTTCACTGACGGCAAGGGAAACCACGAGTATATGTATGACCTCGGCTTTGACGCTTCGGAAGATTTCCATGACTACGCCTTTGAGTGGTATGAAGATAAAATAGTCTGGTACGTTGACGGAGTTGAAGCGCATACAGCGACCGAGAATATCCCCGTTACCGAGGGTAAGATAATGATGAACGCCTGGTGCGGAACAGGCGTTGACAGCTGGCTGAAACCATTCGATGACAGCAAAATGCCGCTTACCGCCGAGTATGAGAGAATATCCTATAAACCATTTGAATAATAAACACGCCGTTCTCCGAATTTCAGAGAACGGCGATCGTGTTTATTTGGGGAAATTATTTTGCTGCAGTCTTGACAGTAACAGGGTCGGACATTTCACCGGACTTGTATTTTCCGTTTACCTTGTCAAGAGCAACGACCTTGAACTTATATTTTTTATTCTTTGTAAGATTCTTGATAGTGCAGGAATTGCCGCTTACAGTCTTGTATTTTACATACTTGTTTGTCTTGCTGTTGTACTTGTAAACGGTGTAAGCGTCTGCGCCCTTTACCTTGTTCCAGGTAAGAGTAATGCTGGTCTTTGTCTTGGAGGATACTCTGATATTGTCGGGAGCAGCGAGCTTATCATCCTCGGCAGAAGTGGAATAGAGAGCGTAGGAAACGCCGTATCTCTTTGCGTAGCTTTCAGCATTTGAACCCTTTACAACTTTAAGTGTAAATCTTCTCGGAACAAAGTTTTCCAGTCTGCCGTAGAGTCCGTAATAATCTGTATCCCAGTATCTTCCGCTGCTCGGATAGGAGTAGGTGAAATAGTAAAGGCAGATAGGATTTGAGCCGCAATTAAATGTATATTCCTTCTTTTGGTCAAAGAAATCATCTTCATTTGCAGCTGCATAGGAAAAACCTACATTAGTAGTTCCCTTGGAAGTATTCATCTTTGTCTTTTCGGGGATAGTAAGGCTTTGAAGGTTTATGCAGTTTGTAAATGCGTTATTGTGGATAGCAGTACATTTGCTCTTGATATCAACACTGGTGAGGTTGATGCAGTCCCAGAATGCTTCTTCGCCGATCTCATAATTATATTTATTGCCGGCTACTTTGAAGCTCTTGAGTGATGTACAATCAGCAAAAGCATCTCCGCCGATGACCTCGTCGATGCTGCCCTTTATTTCAAAGGTTTCAAGGCTTACGCAGTATGCAAAAGCCTCCTGCTCAAAATAAGCATCTCCTGCGACAACGACTTTTTTGAGCTTTGTGCAGCCCATGAATGCGCCCTTCCACGCATAAAGATCGCCCCTTGCTGTGATAGATGTGATGTTTGTAACACCTTCAAAAGCAAGGCTGTTGATGTAGGCAATATCTTTAGGGATAACAACATCGCCGCCGCTGCCCTTGTAACCGTCAACGTACTTATTGCCATTTGAATCGGTGTTGATAATTAAATCACTTGATGCCGCATCGGCAGTGATAGCAACGCCGAGCTTGTCATTGAACTGCTCGGGAAGGACGGTGAGTGTGCCTATTGAGAGCATTACAGCAAGTGCACACGAAAGAATTTTTGTTTTTCTCATAACTTGACCCTCTTATTTTAAAATTTTTGTCAAATAGACAATTAAATTATACTGCAATGTGTTAATAATGTCAAGAATATTGACCGAAAAAATGGAAAAAATCTGAATTTTTTGAATACTATATTAATTGTTTTCTTCCAGCCAACGAACCGCACAATGCGCAAGGGAAGCGGAACCTATGGGCAGAACGTCTTCGTTGAAGCGAACCTTCGGATTATGCGCCGAATGATCGCCCCTTTCATCCTCAAAGCCTGCCGAAAGATACATGAAAACCGACGGAACAGCTTCCGCAATAACAGCAAAATCCTCCGAAGCGTTTGCCTTCATGTCGGGGATAGGCTTTAAAGTGCCGAGCTCATTCATATAGCCTGCCATTTTTTCCGTAAGCTCACGGTCACATATCAGCGGAGGAACATCCGAAAGCTTCGTTACCTTTGCTGTTCCGCCGTAAAGCTCGGCAGTTTTTTCTGCGATCTCTGCAATGCGTGATGAAAGCTTTTCCTTCTGTGTTTTGTCGTTCGTGCGGAGCGTTCCCTCTATAAAAGCAGAGTCGGGGATGATGTTTGCTGCATTTCCGCCGTGAAGCTGACCAACCGTTAAAACGCATACCTTCTCGGGGTCTGCTTCTCGTGCGATAAGAGCCTCCAGCGCAATGTATGTCTGCACCGCAATGTTAAGCGGATCGACTGTGAGATTCGGATAAGCGCCGTGACCGCCCTTGCCGCCGATGTCGATGCGGAAACCGTCCACCGAGTTCATCATAACTCCGCCTGCATTGTACATGAATAACCCCGGAAGTGCCTTTCCCGGAGCAGCATGAAACGCAAGAGCTGCGTCAACTTTAGGGTTTTCAAGTATTCCGTTTGCGATCATATCACGGCTGCCTTCAAAGGTCTCCTCCGCAGGCTGGAACATAAGCTTGACCGTTCCTTTGAGCAGGCTCTCGTTTTCTTTCAGAAGCTTTGCGGCTCCGAGCAGCATAGCAGCGTGAAGATCGTGACCGCAGGTGTGAGCTCGATCGTTTGTGCAGGCGAAAGGCTCTCCGCTTTCCTCTTTCATGGGCAAAGCGTCCATATCTGCACGGAGCAAAAGCACGGGCGAACCCTGTCCGATGAGCGCAGTTGCTCCGTGACCGCATTTCTTCGGTGAAAGACCGTATTCCGTCAGCTTTTTCATAACATATTCCTGCGCGATCGGCATATCAAGACCGACTTCGGCATTTTTGTGGAAGTATCTGCGGTTTTCGGCTATCTCATCTTTAATTTTTTCTGCTTCTTTGTAAAGATCCATTTTAATGCTCCTTTATACTTTCAAGAATTTCCCGACCTGTTTGCATGATCTTATCATCAAGCACGGCAAAAACGACATTCGGAGAGCCTTCATTCGTTTTCTGATACGAAGAAACCGCTTCAATAGCCGTTTTCCAAGCATCGTGCAGGGGATAACCGTATATCCCTGACGAGATCAGCGGAAATGCAATTGTGCGGCAGCCGTTTTCATTAGCAAGCTTCAAGGAATTCGTGTATGCGGAGAAAAGCAGGTCTTTTTCACCGTTCTGACCGCCGTTCCATATCGGACCGACTGCGTGAATGATGTACCGTGCTTTCAAACGGAATCCCGGGGTGATGACCGCACTTCCTGTCGGACAGCCTCCGATTTTTTCACAAGCCTGCGTGAGCTCGGCATATCCTGCTGCCCTGAAGATCGCTCCGCAGACACCGCCGCCTGCAAGAAGTTCCGAATTTGCCGCATTTACGATGCAGTCCGTTTCAATTGTTGTGATATCTGCTTTGACAATTTCTATTCTGTCCATATACGACCGTCCTTTTGTATTGTTTTGTTTATACAAAAAGCCATTAAAAACTGTACAAAAAATCAAGCATAATCTTGTAGCTGTTGAAAAAAGCTTTATATGGATTATGCGAAGATTTTTTGTCTACAGTTTTATTGGTTTTTAGGAAAAAGCTGATTAAAGCGCAGCGTTCGTTTCGCCGTTTTGAAAAATGTACGAGTTTCCGTCTTTGAGTACATTTTGAAAAACGGCTGAAACGTATTAATCAGCGTTTCCTTAGTATTATTATAGCATATCCAACCATATTATTCAATATGTGATATATTTATGTGATATTTTTTGTCCCAAATACTTGAAAAAAATCATTTTATATAGTATAATAAAAATAAGTATACGAAATAATTCTTTTTTGATATATAATGAGGAGAATAATATTGAAAAAATTAAGGACACGAATACTTGGCGCTGCCCTTGCAATGGTTTTTGTATTGACCGCAGGCTGCGATCTTTCAGCAGCATTCGGAGGGATAAATGCCTATGCCGAGGAAACCGGCGAACCTATAGTTATCGCTCCGCAGGAGGACATAAACCGTGATGAAGAGCTTCCTGCGTTTGAAGAACCTGTTTATACGGCAATGTTCAGCTTCCCGTCTGAATTAAGGGGAGTTTATGTCACTCCGACCGTGGATTATGCAGCAGAGGACAGTACCGAAGCTGTCGCAGATGAGGTTGAAACGCTGCTTGACAATGCCGAGAACAACCGTCTTAATGCGGTTGTGATAAATACAGACTGTGAAAGTAAAATGCTTTACAGCTGCGATCTCAACGAAACTCTCGGAGAGGACTTTATCACCTCGCTTGTTGACGCTGCCCGTGAAAGAGAAATGTATGTCTATATGAATTTCAGCATAGACGCAGTTCTCAATTCACTGGAAGATATGACATTGCAGGAGAAGATCGACTTTTTGGCATTAAGGGTACATACCTTTACAGTAAAATATCCCGTTGACGGTATAATCCTTGACGGTTATTATTCATCAAAGACGAATTTAAGTCTGCACGACTATGTCGAAAACGGCTCGGGCATCGGCTTTGACAACTGGCTGCTCGATAACGGCGCATACGTCTTTGCGCTTGCTTCGGATGCGATCAGAAAGACCAACAATACTGTTCCTGTCGGAATTTCAATAAACGATGTATGGGCAAACTACGAAAACAACGAAAAAGGTTCTGCTACATCTGTAAAGTTTGAAGCCTTAACAGATGGGTATGCCGATACTTTGAGCTACATACAAAAAGGCTGCGCTGATTTTATCATGCTCAAGGCAGAAGGAGCCCGTTCAAGCAGCAGCGAACCGTTCGGCGAGATAACAAAATGGTGGAACGATATTGCCGATGAAGCAGGAATACCCCTCTTTGTTCACCACATGAATGAGTATATCTGTACCGATACCGAGGGCTGGGGCTCTCCCGATGAGCTTGTAAAACAGGTCATCGACGCTTCGGAGCTTTCTTCCTACGGCGGCAGTGCATTCGATTCGCTTTCGGCACTTGTTCGCAACAGTATGGAGTCTACTACTGTGCTTACAAAGCATTATGATGATACGATCGACCTTGAAGGACTTAACAGCGAGCTTGAAATGACTCTGCCGAAGAAGACTTCCTTCAAGACGGAAGAACCGACCGTTATCTTTGCAGGTTCATTTGACCCGAATTTCCCTGTTTATTATCAAGGAAAGGAGATAGTCCTCAACGAAGCGGGAAGATTCTACTTCACCGAAGATCTTGATGTCGGAGTGAACACCTTTAAATTCCAGAATAAAGCAAAGGTCATCACATATAAGATCACTCGAACAGTAAATATCCTCAAAAGCGTTTCACCGTCCGACGGAACGATGTATGTTGACGGAGAATCGACCATTGCCATAAGTGCTATTGCATATAAAGGTTCGGAGATAACAGCAAAGATCAACGGAAAAAGCATCCCTCTTAAAGAGGTTGAAGGACAGCTCGACGAACTTGATCCGAACTCATACTATACAAAATATGTCGGAAAATATACCGCTCCGCAGGGCAAAAAGGGTGAGGAGATAAACCTCGGTGCGATCGAATTCTATGGCGTTTACCACACCAAAACAGGCGATATGACCGAATCAAGGTCGGGTTCGTCCGTTATCGTCAATGCTCTTCCCGAGGTAGCAAACGACTTCTCGGGCAGCATCCTTATGGTGAATAACGACAATACTATGGTATATAACGCCAAGAGCACCGATACCGCACCTACTCCCGATATGGCTCGTCTGCCTGCAGGAACGCTCGACTTTATAGTCAATACCGTTACATACAGCGGAACCGATTATTATATTACCAATTCCGGCAAGAGGATACGCACGAACGCAGTTTCCATTCTTGAGAATAAACCGCTCGGCATAAATCCGATCTCGGTCAATTCCGTCTATAAGGACGGTACCGATACTGTTATAAAGCTCAAAACCTCGGTAAAGATACCGTTCTCCATAAGCTATAACGGTGTAAATTATTCGGACGGTGACAACGGTCCTTACTATATCTCGTCGTTTGACGCAAGCGGAATTACAATAACTTTCAGCTATATAACAAGCATTTCCGCAGGTGACATAACCTTCCCCGAAAGTGCTGTCTTCACCTCGGGAACATGGTCAGCGGTTGAAAACGGCGATGTAAAATCAGCCCGTCTTACTCTCAATTTCCGTCAGAAGGGCATCTATTCCGGTGTAAAGGCTACATACGACAATGAGGATAACCTCACACTTCGCTTTAACGGCTGTCGGAACAGCCTGAACGGTGCAACGATCGTTATCGACCCCGGTCACGGCTATACGGGCGAGAACTTCGACCCCGGTGCTGTCGGTCATATCAAGGAGCAGGAAGCAAATCTTGCAATAGCAAAGTATCTTGAATCCATCCTTGCCGATGAAGGCGCAAATGTTATTAGACTAAAGACCGAAAGCGAAACCTACGTTACCGATCAGCGAGCTTCAATAGCAAGACAGTATTCACCCGACCTCTTTATCTCTGTTCATTGCAATGCAGCAGGCAACGAAAAAGCAACCGGTGCGGAGGCATACTATTTTACTCCGTTCTCACAGCCGCTTGCAGACGCAGTTTCCGCATCAATGGGAAGCTATCTTTATAATAGTGTTGACAACGGCAGCGGATTGGGCGACAGGGGAGAAAAGTACAACTACTTCTTTGTTACGCAGCAGCAGGAATTCCCGTCTATACTTGTGGAGTGCGGCTTCGTTACAAATTATACCGAAGCTATGGCTCTTGCAAATAAAAAGCATCAGAAGGGTATGGCCAATGCCATTGCCAATGGAATAAAGAATTATTTTGCAAAATGCAGCTATTCCTGCTTCGGTGAGGGAACAGGTACAGTAAACGGTCAGGAGCTTCAGCTTCCGTTAGATAATACAGACTCAGAACAGCCTTCGGATGCCGAACAGTCATCAGATCCCGAACAGCCGAGTGAAACGCCCGAGCTTCCTACCGATGAAGAATACGATGAGAACGATCCGTATTATTCATATTTCTTTGGATAGAATAGTAAACGCTGACCGCCGCTGTCAAAACACAGCGAAGCGATCAGCGTTCCTTATTGTTGTACAAAATAACTATAAATAATTTGATAGTGTGAAATTATTTTAAATCCGTACAGGTTGACGAAAACAGCTTTTTGTGGTACAATAATATTGATATATTTTTAACAAGCAAAGGCTCAGCTGCCTTGCTGCAGCTATCAGAAAGGACAGGTCATTGTTTATGCAGCTGTTTAATGTTCCCGAAAAAATCTACTTTATGCCCGGTGCTGTTCAGTATCTCGAAAAGCTCCCCGAGCTTCACAGAGTCGTTGTTTTCACCGATAAGGAAACTATCGGCGCAGGCATCTATGAGCATCTTAAATATTATCTTGAAAGAAATGGTGCTGCACCTGTTGTTGATGTTTTTTACGATATCAACCGCATTGCAGACCTTGATTCGGTAAACCGCGGAGTTACGATCCTGCGCAACTTTAAGCCTGATACGGTTATCGCCCTCGGCGGCGGAAACGTTATGGACACTGCAAAGGCTGCCGCAGCTGTTTTCTCCAATCCCGAACTTACTTTAGATCAGCTTGCCGATAAGTACAGCTGCAATAATTGCGAAAAGAAAATGAGGATCGTATGTATTCCCACAACCTCGGGTTCGGGCGCAGAGATCACTTCCACAGCTGTCGTTTTCGGACAGGACGGAAATAAGTATCATCTCGTTGACTGCAATATCAAGCCCGATGTTGCGATCGTTGACAGCGAGCTTGTGTTTGAAGCAAGCGATGAGCTTTCCGCAGCACACGGCTTTGAAGTGCTTGCACACGGTATCGAAGCTTTTGTTTCCGTAATGCACTCCGATTACACCGATTCCTTTGCGCTTTCGGCGATCAAAGCTACCTTCGATTATCTCCCGAGATCTTGCAAGAACGGCTCTGCAGATCACGCAGCAAGAGAAAAAATGCACAATGCCGCAGCTATCGCAGGAATGGCATACGAAAGTACGCTCTGCGGACTCAACAGCGCACTTTCCCACAGCGTAAGCTCGGCAACAGGCGTTTCAAAGGGAATTGCAGATGCGGTACTTCTCCCTTATACTATTGAATTCAACGCAGCAGGCAATGTCAGCGAGGCTTGGCCGAAGTACGGCAAAGAGGGTGCAGCCGAAAGATATCGTCAGATCGCAGAATATCTCGGACTTGATGCAGGAACACCCAAAAAAGGCGTAAAGAGCCTTGTCAGTGCGATCAAGAAGCTTGCAAAGGAGATCGGCGTTGCATCAAGCTTTGAATCTGCAGGCTCGGATTATCTCAACAAGATACCGTTTATGGCTGAAAAGGCTCTCGAAGACCGTGATATGGCAGGAAATCCGAGAGCGGCAGTTGCTTCCGAGCTTGAAGAGATTTTAAGATCGGCTTACAGCGGAAAGTAATTTCATATTTAAAATTTGCGGCGTCGTGATGATGCCGCTTTTTCTATAAAATAAAAAAACTGCACAGCGTTTTCAAAAAAGACGCTGTGCAGATTTTTTGTGTTTTATTCTTGTTCAAGGAATTTTTCTACCTTGTAACGCTTGTAAGCAGCTTCGTTCAATTCAACGTTCTGGGTTTCTGTCCAGGATTTGAGAGTCTGGTCGAATTCGTCATCCTTTAATTCGTGACGAACAACGTTTTCATTGTCGCTGTAGTAATTTTCATCAGCATAAAGATCAAGGATCTTTACAATGTAGTAGACCTCGTCCTCTTCAACAAGGATAACTGCGCCGACATCTGCTTCAAATGCCTTGTTTACAACAGCTTCGGAAGGGGAAGCGCTGTCTTTTGTAACTACCGTTTCATTGTCGGTGTAGCTGCTTTCCGTTACGATAGGTTCTTCGGCAGTTTCGTCTGTTGATTCTGCACCGGCTGCAGCTGCGTCAGCAACGAGCTTATCATAGTAGTCGCTGTATTCACGGCTTACGGTTTCAAAGTCTTCGCCCGTGTTGATGCGGTCGATGTAGTCCATAGCCATCTTTTTGATTTCTTCCTTGCCCTCGGATTTGAGAAGATTTCCTTCGCCGTCCTTGAGCTCCATCTTGATGTAATTGATGCGCTTGTTGTTTTCTTCGAGATAAGCCTTGATGTCAGCTTCGGAGATCTCGTTCTGTCCGCCCTCTGCATAGAAATAATCGAAAACGTGGTTCTTCTTTGCGGAGTTGAGCATTATAAGAAGTTGTGAATCCTCGCTGATACCTACATCCTCGTAGTTTGCGCCGTAGTATTCCCAGATAGAGTCAAGATATATCTTTGTTTTTTCCTTTTCATTTTCGTCAAAGGAAAGTCCAAGCTCATCAAACTTGTTTTCGATAGCTACAAATTCCCTCATGCTCTTTGTAGCTTCATCGTTTATCCAATCACGAACAGGCTTGTCCTCGATGACCTTGTCTGTGAAAGGAGTAGTGGTCGTAGCCTCTGTTTCGGAAGCTTCGGCAGAAGCAGCAGTAGTTGTTGCTTCGGTTTCAACCGTTTCATCGGTCGGCTCTGTGTAATAGGCAGCGTCATAATAGGAGTTCATCTGCATTGCGATGAAAACGCCTGCAGGAACCTTGTAGCCGTCAATTACAGCAGCATAAGTAGTGTCGGGACCTGCAATATTGTTTCCGCAGGCGCCGAGCGATAAAGCCATAGCCGAGCAAAGAGCAACGGCGGATATTTTTTTGAAGTTAGCCATAAATATCATAAACCTCCAATGTGTTGATTCAACTAAATACATTATATTATACCATATATACAGCGTTTTGTCCAGTATTTTTGAAAAAAATCTGAATAATAATCAGTTTTCATTCAATTTTCAAAAAAGAACACATCTGCAGGAGTTCCATCCTCATAATCGACATTATGATCGGGATAAGCCTTGATAAGCCGAAAATTTCCGCCCGTGAGTTCATCAATGACCTTATACTAATTCTAAACCAACCTATAGACAGATACGACAGCTATAATTTTGTCACTCTGCGTCAAGCTCCTTTGCCGGGCAGCAAGCCCGCCTGCGGTCGCTTTCCTTGATTGACAAAATTCTATCTGCCGTCCATGTCTATAGAACGGTTTAGAATTAGTATTATCCCGGAAGAAAACCGAAGCGGTGTTGTGCGGATGCCGTTTTAACTGCCATTTTCCGTGATGTCTGTCAAGAAGCTGACGAACCGCATCACGTCCAACTCCGCTGCGGCGGTATTTATACAGTATAAAAAACTCTGAAAGGCAAAAGTCGGTTTTTTTATCCTCGACCTCGGGATAATCGCTAAGGAAACGCTGATTAAATCGTTTCTGTCGTTTTTCGTCACACTCTCAGTAACGGATTTTCGTGTGTTCCTCAAAACGACGAAACGATTGCTTCGCATTAATCAGCTTTTTCCTGACAAGAACGAATCCTGCCAGCTTTCCGTCTGACTTTATGAAGTATGGAAAACGGTTTTTCTCCGTGAAATAGCAGTCAAGATATTCGTAACCGTATAAACCGTCTTCTCCAATGTCCGTCAGCTCCCATTGAGAAAACTCATAAAGATATTTTTCCATAAGGTTGTTAAGAACAGGCTTTTCATCTTCTGTCACCTTAATAAGTTCAACCATTTTTATCCCTCCGTTAAGCATATTATAATATAGTATATATTAAAAGTCAATATCAGCAATTTTTTCTTTCAACTGTTTACAATCCTTAAAGATTATGCTATAATTCACTTAAAGGAAGGGGAGTGGTGAAGTGAGTGTATTCTTTTTTATAACCACCGTTGTTTTTTT
The DNA here is from genome assembly GCA_051891935.1 of Oscillospiraceae bacterium. GTDB lineage: Bacteria > Bacillota > Clostridia > Oscillospirales > Ruminococcaceae > UMGS363. Next base: position 14,705 of record JBJFFR010000140.1, on the reverse strand, counting down.
TGTATTGTTTCTGGTTGCCGGACACGATAATAAAAATCAGAAAAAAGAAATAGAACGGCTTCGTAAAGAACTGCAGAAAAAAGAGAGCGCATCGGATCAGACAACTGAACCGCAAAGTACAGTTGAAACTGTAAAGGATGAAAACTTAACACCAAAAGCTATACAGCCGCAAACCAACAATTCACCGTATGATATGTCATATAAGCATATCAATTCAGCTGTAAAATCAGTACCCTTTACAGCCAAAAGTGAGGTTTTGTCGGAGAGCGTATCTGAAAATACACAGAATACGGAATCAATAGACTCTACAAATAATACGGAACGGGTATCTTCCGAGGAGCAGCACGAAGCAAATACTCCGATACACCCTCCCGAAAATCATCGTGTAAGCTCGATAAACGTGCTTCTTGTTATTGGTTCGCTGTTTGTGATACTTGCAGGCTTCATTTTTGCCACAACGACCTGGGCAACACTTGGAAATGTTGTAAAAGCTGTTATCATACTTTCGTTTTCGGCTGTACTTTTTGCCGTTTCATCGGTTGCGGAAAGAAAATTTGATCTCCCGAAAACGGGTAAGGTCTTCTATGCTCTCGGCTGCGGATTTCTGCCGATAACGGTCTTTGCAGTAGCATTTTTTGAAATTTTCGGCGAATGGTTCTCGTTTGAAGGCGATGGCTCGGGTGCGGTTATTGCAGTCGCCGCCTTTTTTACTGCTGCGGTATGCTTCAAAGGCAGCATTGATTATAAAAGCAAGAATTTCGCTTTAGCTTCTCTTGTAAGCGTTTCCGTTATTATTGCATCATTGTCATACCAGATATTCAAATCTCCCGATATGATAATGCTTGCTTATGCGATATATGTTTTGATCGTCATCTTCGTCAGCCGGTTTATCCAAAGAAAAGGTGTAAAGCGTGAAAGCTTTGCACCGATCGTCGAGATCCTGCCGAGCTATGAACTGTTCAATACAGCGGTAATGAGCTTTTCTGCTCTGATCGTTCCTGCCGGATGGCTTGAACACAGTATGATAGTGACAGTTTCCTGCGGCCTTTTTGCAGCAGCCTATTTGTTCAGCGGCTTTTCAAAGAAAAATGGCTTTGCCGGTGCGATACCATTTGTTATTTTCATAAGCATCGCTTCGTTTTACGGAATTTCGCCCGAAAGCTTCTCCGAAGGTACTTATGTAGTCGCCGTGATCGCTACGGTCGTTACTGTCCTTTCTCTGCTCAAAGTACTTCCCGAAAAGCTTGCATATTCGGTAAAGCTCCTTTCAAATATCTGTATTGCGATTTCTGCAGCCGCACTCGGGATCGCTGCGATTTCCTCGGAAATAACACTTGCAACGGTTGTTGTTATGTTCCTTCTGACAGCCGAGATACTTGTGCTTGGTATATTCAGAAGAAATGAAGGAACAGGAAAGCTGCTGTTTGCACTGTTTTCGTATGCTCTTTCCGCATCCGTCCTGACAACGCTCAAGTTCGCAGCCTTGCCCGATACAGCTTTTGCAGCAGTTTCATCGGGAATTCTGCTTGCGATCTCAATAGGCTATATTGCTGCGGATGTTGTTCTTTCCAAAAAGGGAAGCTCATTCATACTCCGATCTACTGTTTCAGATGTAATGTTTTCTGCCTTTACACTCGCTGTCTTTATTTCGGAGATAAGCAGCGGTGGATTGAGCCTGCCCGTGATACTGTGCACAGCTGCAACGTTGTTCGTGTTTGCGCTTTTCCCGAAATCGGAGTGGCAGAGATTTGTCTTTGTTTTTGCGGCGATATCTTCGCTTGGAATGGCACCGTCTGTCAAGCAGTTGAGCGATCTGATGAGTGATACGGCGTTATTCACAACCGTTTCGGCTGTACTTGCGGCGATAACGCTCGTACTGATGCTTGTCAAGAAGGATAAGCTGACGGAAAATGGCGCTTTTGCAGGATTTGCGACTGTGAACCTGATATATGTATTCATTTCATCCTTTAAACTTTTCTCAACGCCCGACCCGATATGGCAGTTCCTTTTGATACTTGCGGTCGTGTGCGCTGTAAAAGGCTGCGTCAGTCGGCATAAAGTTCCCATTTCTGCCGCAATTGTTCTTTCCTGCCTGACCTTTGCATCGGCTGCCTATGACATATTCGGTTTAGACGGAGCAGCACAGTATGTTGCAGCAGGCGGATTTGCGGCTGTACTTTTCGCAGCGCTGCTGTTTGTTCCCGAAAACAGTCTTGTTGAATACTGCAAAAAATTCACGTTTGTTTGCCTTGATATTATCTCTTTTGTGCTGCTGTGTATCATTGCTTCAACGGGAACGGTAAGCATGGGCGTTAATATCGGAGCAGCGGTTATTACGGCAATGACGGTCATAAGCGGATATATGACTGTAAGCTCGGTTTTGCTTGCACCAACGCTGTCAGCTGTATACTTTGCAGTCGGAAATCAGCTTGAAGCTGCATTTGGAACCGGTACTCAAGTTGGTATTTTGATCGGTTCTGTTATTGCAGTATTAATAGTTCTTTCTATTGGTGCAAGTTTCCTTCTACACAGAAATAAGGTGCTTGAAAAGAACTGTAAAGCTATAAGCTTTGACAGCTTTGCCGTTTCACGCTTATTTGGAATTATAGCATACTATTCATGTATATATGGCGAAAAGGAAGAATGGTACGGTCTTTGGCTTATCTGCGCCGCTGTGCTTTCGTTCCTGCGCAAGGGGAATTCTGCAGCTGCAAACAGAGGTCTTGTTTCCGCAGCAATGCTTACTCCCGTCGTTGCTTGGTGGACGCAGCCATTCTTTGAACTGCCCGAGGGCTTTGCTCTTGAAATTAATATTGTTCCGATACTTCTTTATCTTGCGGCGCTTCGTCTGCTGAAATGGAATAAAGCGCATATCAACGATCTCACATTCATTACATATATAATAGTATATGTGATCCTGTTCTTCCATGCTTTGAACGGCTCTATCGGCAACGCCCTTATCGTTATGATAAGTGCATTTATAGTTCTTACCGTTTCATTCTTTGTGAAAATGAAGCGCTGGTTTGTCCTCGGTGCGACGGTCATAACTGCTTCGGCGATCTTTATGAGCATAAAGCTGTGGGGAAGTCCTGCGTGGTGGGTATATCTTCTTGCCGCAGGAATAATTCTCATCGCTGTCGGAGCTTTAAACGAGCAGAAGAAAAAATCTGCCGAAAACGGTACAGTAAGCAAGCTCTCCCGATTTATGTCCGAATGGACTTGGTAAATCACGCATTTACGCGGATGCAACTCAAAGTTTACATAAAGAAACCGCAATTTGGTTGTGTAAATCTCCTTTTGCTGGTATAATCGGGACATAAACTTATTAGGAGGGTTTTGATATGAAGTTCGGAGAAAAGCTTTCAAAACTTCGCAGAGATCAGAATTACACACAGGAACAGCTTGCGGATATTTTCGGCGTTTCGCGTCAGACTGTCAGCAAATGGGAGAGCGGCGGCGCATATCCCGAAACCGAAAAGATCATTCGGTTAAGTGAGATGTTTGGCTGTACAACCGACTATCTGCTAAAAGATGCAGTTGATACGGAGCTAAAGACTGATGTTGGGGAAAATTCTGTTACATATAGTAACAGCGGATTTTCGGTAAAGGAAAGAAAAAGTGAAAAAAATGTCTTTGGTATGCCGCTTTGGCACATCGGCAGAAATGCACGAGGTTTTATCGCAGTCGGCAAAAGCGCAAGAGGCGTTATCGCTGTCGGACTTGCCGCAAGGGGAATTATCTCGATAGGTCTTGCTTCGCTCGGCGTGTTCAGCATAGGTCTTGCAAGCGTCGGACTGCTTTCATTGGGAGTTATAGCGATCGGATTTCTTGCCGCAGGGTCGTTCGCTGCAGGCGTTTTAGCCGCAGGTGCGGTGAGCGTTGGAATTGTATCTTTGGGGGCGATCGCAAACGGCGATTTTGCCATAGGAGCTTTGACAAGAGGAAAATATCTTGCGCTCGGCGATGATTCAAGTGCAATGGTCGCACTTGGGTTCTATGATGATTCAAGAGTTGTCGGAACGCTTTTCAGCGCTGTTGAAAACTGGGATTCCGAGCATATAAAAAGGCTTCTGGATGATATCGTTCCTCCATATCTGAACTGGGCAAAAGCAATAGCGGAGCTTTTCCTTTGAAAAGGAGTGACTGACTATGATAAAATGCATACGTTCTGTTATGTTCCTGTTTCGCTGCGGAAAATCAGAGGAAAGGGTATCGGTAAAATCGTGTACGGGTTGGGTCATGTATCCGATCAGACTGCGTAAAAATCGTGTATATACGTTCTCTTTTGATGTCAGTCTATCGGAAGGCAGCGCAGAAGCAGTTTTAATAAAAAAGCGTCAGAATATAAAGCTTGACGCAGATTCGGATCCCATAACTTTAGAAATTCATGAGAACAGCTGGGCTTTTGTACGCTGGAATTTTAAAGGAGCTTCGGGAGAATGTACTTTACACCGTAATTTTGAACAATCTATATAGGAAACAGGTTTACCGTAGATGCGTCTGTCGAAAAAAATAAGCCGACTAACTGAATGGATAAAATGCTTTTGTTAAAAGTGCATAAGAAAATCCAAATTTTTTTTATGCATTGAAATCAAAAATGCTATTGATATTAAACGTTTAATATGGTAAAATTGTATCAAGATATGCTTGTTTAAGCGTGTCAACTATATTTTAAGTGAGGTTAGTTGAATGAAATACGGTTTTTACGATGACAAGAACAAGGAATATGTCATCAACTCTCCGAAAACTCCTTACCCCTGGATCAATTATCTCGGAACACAGGACTTTTTCGGACTTATTTCCAATACCGCAGGCGGTTATGACTTCTACAAGGACGCTCGTCTTGCAAGAATCACTCGTTACCGCTATAACAACGTTCCCGCAGACGCAGGCGGACGTTATTTCTACATCAACGATAACGGTACTGTCTGGAATCCCGGCTGGGCTCCCGTAAAGGCAGACCTCGATTCATACGAGTGCCGTCATGGTATGGGCTATACCAAGATCACAGGTAAGAAAAACGGACTTTCCGCTGAAGTTACTTTCTTCGTTCCCCAGAATTTCACAGGTGAAGTTCAGAAGGTAGTTCTTAAGAACGAAAGCGGCGCTGCAAAGACCTTCAAGCTCTTCTCCTTTGTTGAGTGGTGCCTTTGGGATGCAAACGACGACAGCACAAACTTCCAGCGTAACTTCAACACAGGCGAAGTTGAACTTGAAAAGAACGGCGCTGTTATCTACCACAAGACAGAATACAAGGAAAGAAGAAACCACTTTGCTTTCTATGCTGTAAATGACACGGTTGACGGCTTTGATACCGACCGTGAAACATTCATGGGCAGCATCTACAACGACTTCCATAATCCGCAGACTGTTATCGACGGCGCTCCGAAGAACTCCGTTGCTGACGGCTGGTCACCCGTTGCTTCTCATTATAAGGAGATCACTCTCGCAGCAGGCGAAGAGAAGACGCTCGTTTTCATCCTCGGCTATGTTGAGAATCCTTACGATCAGAAGTTCAACGCTGACGGCTCAATGAACAAGTCCAAGGCTTATGAGATGATGGCAAAGTTCGATACAGCTGAAAAGGTTGACGCTGCATTTGCTGAACTTGCAAAGACCTGGGAAGATCTTCTTGCTAAATACAACCTTAAGTCTAATGACGAAAAGCTCAACAGACAGGTCAACATCTGGAACCAGTATCAGTGTATGGTTACATTCAACCTCTCACGTTCCGCATCTTACTTTGAAAGCGGCATCGGCAGAGGAATGGGCTTCCGTGACTCCAACCAGGATATCCTCGGCTTCGTTCACCAGATCCCCGAACGTGCAAGAGAGAGAATCCTTGATATCGCTGCAACACAGCTTGAAGACGGCGGCAACTACCACCAGTATCAGCCGCTCACAAAGAAGGGCAACGACGCTGCAGGTACAAACTTCAACGACGATCCGCTTTGGATGATCCTTTCCACAGCTGCTTATATCAAGGAAACAGGCGACCTCGGTATCCTCGATGAAATGGTTGACTACAAGAACGATCCTGCTCTTGCACAGCCGCTTCTCGATCACCTTAAGAGATCCTTCTACCACGTTGTAAACAATAAGGGACCTCACGGACTTCCTCTTATCGGACGTGCTGACTGGAACGACTGCCTCAACCTCAACTGCTTCTCCAGAGTTCCCGGTGAAAGCTTCCAGAACACAGCTTCCAACATCGCAAAGGAAGTTAATCCCGAAACAGGCGCTCCTCTTAACGAGCAGACAGCTGAATCCGTGATGATCGCAGGTATGTTTACATACATCGGACCTGAATATGAAAAGCTCTGCCGCCTTAAGGGTCAGACCGAAGAAGCTGACAAGGCAAAGGCAGAGATCGAAAAGATGAAGCAGGCTATCGTTGACTACGGCTGGGACGGCGACTGGTTCCTCAGAGCTTATGACGCTTACGGCAAGAAGGTCGGCTCTCACGAGAACGAAGAAGGCAAGATCTTTATCGAACCGCAGGGCTTCTGCGTAATGTCCGATATCGGCGGCAAGGAATTTACCGAAAAGACAATGGACAGCATCGACAAGTACCTCGGCACAAAGCACGGTCTTGTTCTTAACAATCCTGCATTCACAAAGTATGTTGTAGAATACGGCGAGATCTCCACATATCCCGGCGGATATAAGGAAAACGCAGGTATCTTCTGCCATAACAATGCTTGGATCATGTGCGCAGCTGCTTATGCAGGCATGGGAGACAGAGCATTTGACTACTATACAAGGATCGCTCCTGCATATCAGGAGGACGAGCAGCTCCACAGAACCGAACCTTATGTTTACGCACAGATGGTTGCAGGTAAGGATGCAAAGCGTTTCGGCGAAGCAAAGAACAGCTGGCTCACAGGTACAGCAGCTTGGAACTTCGTTGCTATCTCACAGTACATCCTCGGTATCATCCCTGACTACAGCGGACTTAAGATCGATCCTTCCATTCCAAAGGATTGGGACGGCTATGAGGTATCAAGAACCTTCAGAAATGCTGTTTACAACGTTAAGATCGAAAACCCGAACCACATTTCAAAGGGTATCAAGTCTATCACCGTTGACGGCAAGGCTATCGAAGGCAATGTTCTCCCTGTATTTGCAGACGGCACTCACGAAGTTGTCGCTGTAATGGGCTAAAATCTATAAAAAATCAGCGTCGGGCGGTTGGGTTCGACGCTGTTTTTTACTTTCAAAAAGAATGCAGCAGTTTTTCTTATAAAAAATATTTACTTTTCGGCAAAATATGATATAATATAATATACAGACAGAACAAGTCTGATTTTTATGTAAAGGAGCATTTATATGGGTTTTCTTATGGAACACACGGGTATCCTTATCGGAATAGTTGTTGCAGTTGTTGTGATAATCATTCTGGCATCGGGATATGTCAAAGCGCCGCCCGATAAGGCTTACATCATCTCGGGTATAGGAAAAAAGGCAAGGGTAGTTATCGGAAAGGCTTCGGTAAAAATACCGTTTTTTGAACGTCTTGATAAGCTCGATCTGAGCCTTATGTCTGTTGATGTTAAGACTGCTTCTGCCGTACCTACTGCCGATTATATCAACATCATGGTCGATGCCGCAGTAAATGTTAAAGTATCTCTTGACCCCGAGGGATTGAGCCTTGCGCAGCAGAACTTCCTTAATAAGGATAAGGTTTATATTGTAGGAGTTGCAAGAGAGGTCCTTGAAGGTAATATGCGTGAGATCGTCGGAACGATGGAGCTTCGTGATATGGTTTCAAACCGTCAGAAGTTCGCCGACAAGGTAAAGGAAAATGCCGCTCCCGACCTTGCAAAAATGGGTCTTGACGTTGTTTCCTTCAACGTTCAGAATTTCACCGATTCACAGGGCGTTATCGACAATCTTGGTATCGACAATATTTCCAAGATACAGAAGGATGCCTCTATCGCCCGTGCAGTCGCTGACAGAGATGTAGCAGTTGCAAGAGCAAACGCAGAAAAGGAAGCAAATGACGCTAAAGTTGCTGCAAACCTTGAAATTGCAACAAAGCAGAACGACCTTGCTATCAAGCAGGCTGAACTTAAAAAAGCTTCCGACATCAAAAAGGCTGAAGCTGACGCAGCTTATACCATCCAGCAGGAAGAGCAGCGTAAGCAGATCGAAATTACGACCGCTAATGCTAACATTGCCCGTCAGGAAAAGGAAGTCGAGCTTGAAACACAGAAGATCGCTATTCAGGAACGCCGCCTTGACGCAGAAGTAAGAAAACAGGCTGAAGCAAAGAAGTTTGAACAGCAGCAGCGCGCCGATGCCGACCTTTACACCCGTCAGAAAGAGGCGGAAGCTAAAAAATACGAGGATGTGCAGAACGCCGAAGCTGAACTGGCTGTTAAGCAGAAGGAAGCCGAAGCTATGTATTATCTCGCTGAACAGTCTGCAAAGGCTACAAAGGCGCAGGCTGACGCATCAAGATACGCAGCCGAGCAGTCTGCCGAAGGTATCAAAGCAAAGGGCTTTGCAGAAGCTGAAGCCGTAAGAGCAAAAGCACTTGCAGAAGCAGAAGGTCTTGATAAGAAGGCAGAAGCTATGCAGAAGATGCAGGAAGCTGCTATCCTTCAGATGTACTTTGAAAAGCTTCCCGATATTGCAAGAGCAGTTGCAGAACCTCTCGCTAATATTGACTCCATAACAATGTATGGCGACGGAAATACCTCAAAGCTTGTAAGCGATATAACAACATCGACAAATCAGATCTCAAGCGGTTTGCTTGACGGAATGGGGATATCGCTTAAAGACCTTATGAACAGCCTCCTCACAGGCAGAGCTATCGGTGCAGGCATAGGTGCATCGGTTTCACCTGTTCAGACGGCGGAAACGGTGGATAAACCCGTAGTTGAAGAGAAAAAAGAACCCGTAACCGCAGGAAATACATCAGAATAAATACATATAAAGCTCCGCAATTCATGGAAATGTGAATTGCGGAGCTTGTTATTATTATTCTTCGTTCGGAATATCCTTGCCTGTCTTTGCAATGATCTTTTTGTCGTCAATGACAAGTATATCATCATCTACACGGGAATTGCGTGCAACACCAATAAAGTACGGTGAAGCGAATATCCTGTCCATGTTGGTTTTGCCGCTGACATGAGTGATCCTGTCAACAGCAAGTACCTTGTCAACAACAATTGCGGCGTTTCCTGCTTCCGAATTGAACGTTACCATAGTTTCACGGAAAAATGAAGTGTATCTGCGCTTTGACTCGTCCATTATGTTGACGATCTCGGGTACATATTCATCAAAAACCATGTTCATAAGCTCGGATAGCTTTCGTGTCTTTTCGGGGGAGTCGGGGCGCTTGCGTATCTCTGCGATTATTTCAGCCGTTCGGTGAAGCTCCTCGTGCGGCTTTTCGATCTTGTGCAAGGAATAATCGGCGTTGTGCGGATTTCTCTTGAATTTATCATACCATATACCAAATGCGCACTTGTGAGGGTCGGTTGTAAGAGTAAACTCGGTGTTGTTTTCAACAGAGCGCTTCAATTCGTTCGCCCAGTTGAGATGATCCTGCTCACGCGCTTCAATCATTTTCGTGAAATCGGCACATTCCTTTTCGAGTGAGTCATATCCGAACAGACGACGCATATCAATAACAGGGTAAACCTCGCCGCGAATGTTGACAATTCCCCGATATTCCGCAGGAGCGTTGGGAACAGGCGTGAAATTGTCGGGCGGTACAAGTATTCCCGTAACAAATTCCGAGTTTATAGCGTATGTAAAACCGTTGAGCGAAAAGATCAGCCAGGGAAGGTCATTTCCGAGAATTGCATTTTTTTCATTCATTTCAGATACCTCCGTAAAGATATATACTATTTTAATTATACCAAACATCACGCTGATTTGCAAATATTTTTTTGATATTTCACAATATGTTAACATAAATTTGGACAGCAGATATCAAAATTGAACGTTATAATTGACATCGGAGCAAAATTGATGTAAAATGATTATGTAATAAAAACTGTAATAAGGATCTGCAGGTTTTTTTACAATTTTTCAGAAAAAAGCTTGACAAGCCTATACAAATCTGATATAATACTAATGTTATCCTTGCTCATACTAATTTAATGTGTGAGTAAATCCAAGAGGAGGTGTATTTATAATGGCAAAGTTAAACGAATCTTACGAGGCCATGGTAATCTACAGCTTGACAAACGGTGAGGACGCTGCAAAGGCTCTTATCGAGAAGTTCAAGGGTATGATCGAAGCTAACGGCACACTCGAAAGCGTTGACGAGTGGGGCAAGAAGAAGCTTGCTTACGAGATCGACGACCAGGCAGAGGGCTACTACGTTCTCTACACATTCAATGCAAAGCCTGAATTCCCCGCAGAATTCGAGCGTGTACTCAAGATCACAGACGGCGTTATGCGTTGCCTCGTTACTGTAAAGTAATTATTGACATGGAGGTTGATTATAGTGCTTAATTCTTGTGCAATCAATAAGGTTATTCTTATGGGAAGACTTACCCAGAACCCAGAGTTAAGGCAAACTCCAAACGGTGCAAACACTTGCCGTTTTACAGTTGCTGTTGACAGAGGATTAAATACTTCTACCAATGAACGTCAGACTGATTTTATTACAGTTAATGCGTGGGATAAAAATGCTGAATTTGTCAGCCGTTATTTCACAAAAGGACGTTTGGTTCTTGTTGAAGGAAACCTCAGAACCGGTTCGTATGATGACCGCAATCATCCTGATGTTAAGCATTATACCTGCGAGGTGATCGCTGAAAGAATTTCTTTCGGTGAAACAAAGTCTTCACAGGATCAGAGTGCAGGCGGATACGCTCCACAGCAGTATTCCCAGCCGCAGCACAGCCAGCCTCAATATAGTCAGCAGCCTGCGCAGCCGCAGAACAACCAGGCAGGTTTTTCTGTAGGCGACCTCAGTGATTTTGAAGAAGTGATCGGAAACAACGAATTGCCTTTCTGATCGCATCACTGAAAATTGTTTCATCATATTAAACAGGAGGTTATTATCATGGAGAAAGATAGAGAGAGATCTCCTCGCGGCGGCATGAAGAGAACCCGTAAAAAGGTTTGCATGTTCTGCGCCGACAGAGTAGAGAAGATCGACTATAAAGATGTTCAGAGACTTAAGAAGTGCATGACTGAAAGATCCAAGATCCTTCCAAGACGTGTTACAGGTACTTGCGCATATCACCAGAGAGAGCTTACAAAGGCTATCAAGAGAGCAAGATACATCGCACTCGTTCCTTATGTTTCTGACTAATTTAAGTTAAGAACAACGAAACCGCTTCTGATTTTCAGAAGCGGTTTTTTTAGTTGACAGACTAACAAAAGGGGAGTATAATGAGTAAAGATTACATCAAAAATGGGGGATAGAGTTGAGTAATAAAAGGAAAAAAATATGCAATATTATTCTCGGGATAACTTTTATAGTATATCTTGGTATACTATTTGCAGGTTTATTTTTGAAAAAGGATTATTCATGGTCTGTTTTTCTTTCAAAAAGGGAATTAAATATCATTCCTTTTAAAACAATATATCATTATATTACTTTATTGTCTGCCGATGATATAAAGCTACGAATTCAAGCAAAAATTAATTTTCTTGGAAATATAGGACTTTTTTTACCGCTCGGGGTATACTTGTCATTCTCAAAAAACAGTAAGCAGACAATTATAAGGGTGTTTTTGTTTTCTCTGGTGGCTGAAATTATTCAGTTGATATTAAATCTTGGCACATTTGATATTGACGATATAATTCTGAATACAATTGGAGGGTTTATTGGAGCAGTAGCAATGATGTTTTTAATGCGTTTGATAAAAAATCCTGATAGAGTTAAGCTAATTGTTTCAATCGCAGCACTTTTGATGCTTGTTATCGTAATATTGAACATTTAAAAAGGCTGTACAGCGATGAACTGTACAGCCTTTAAAATTACGAATTACGAATTAAGCATTACGCATTAATACATACCGCCCATGCCGGCAGCAGGAGCAGCTGCAGGAGCTTCTTCCTTGATGTCAGCAACAAGGCTCTCTGTTGTAAGAACCATAGCTGCAACGGATGCAGCGTTCTGAAGTGCAGAACGTGTAACCTTTGTCGGGTCAACGATGCCTGCAGGGATCATGTCACCGTAAACCTCGTTGTATGCGTCAAAGCCGTAGCCAACCTTCTTGGAACGAACGATCTTGTCAAGGATAACGCTGCCTTCAAGGCCTGCGTTTGCTGCGATCTGACGGATAGGTTCTTCAAGTGCCTTGAGAACGATAGCCGCACCTGTCTTTTCATCACCGCTGAGTGAGGAAACGAGCTTTGCAACTGCAGGCATTGCATTGATGAATGCTGTGCCGCCGCCTGCTACGATACCTTCTTCAACAGCAGCCTTTGTAGCGGAAAGTGCGTCTTCAATACGAAGCTTCTTTTCCTTCATTTCGATCTCTGTTGCAGCGCCTACTCTGATAACAGCAACACCGCCGCTGAGCTTTGCAAGTCTTTCCTGAAGCTTTTCCTTGTCAAAGTCGGAAGTTGTAACTTCGATCTGTGCCTTGATCTGATTGATCCTGTCCTTGATATCCTGCTTGTTGCCTGCGCCGTCAACGATAACAGTGTTTTCCTTTGTTACCTTGACCTGCTTTGCCTGACCGAGCTGATCCATTGTTGTGTCAGCAAGCTCAAGACCGATCTCGGAGGAGATGACCTGACCGCCTGTGAGGATAGCGATATCCTGGAGCATTTCCTTGCGTCTGTCACCGAAGCCCGGAGCCTTGACAGCAACACAGGTGAATGTTCCTCTGAGCTTGTTTACGATAAGGGTAGAAAGTGCTTCACCTTCAATGTCTTCTGCAATGATAACAAGCTTCTTGCCTGACTTTACGATCTGTTCGAGGAGCGGAAGAAGTTCCTGGATAGAGGAGATCTTCTTGTCTGTGATAAGAATGTAAGCGTCATCAATAACAGCTTCCATCTTATCGGTATCGGTTACCATGTAAGGCGTGATGTAACCTCTGTCGAACTGCATACCTTCAACAACTTCGGAGTATGTTTCGGCAGTCTTGGATTCTTCAATAGTGATAACACCGTCAGCAGTAACCTTTTCCATAGCTTCTGCAATAAGCTTGCCGACATTTTCATCAGCAGCCGAGTTTGCAGCAACACTTGCAATGTCATCGGAGCCCGAAACCTGAACGGAGTTAGCCTTGATAGCTTCAACAGCTGTGTCAACAGCCTTTGCCATACCCTTGCGAACGATCATCGGGTTAGCGCCTGCTGCGATGTTCTTCATACCTTCTCTGATAAGAGCCTGTGCAAGAAGAGTAGCGGTCGTTGTACCGTCACCTGCAGCGTCGTTTGTCTTTGTAGCAACTTCCTTAACGAGCTGTGCGCCCATGTTTTCGAAAGCGTCTTCAAGCTCGATCTCCTTTGCGATAGTAACACCATCGTTTGTGATAAGGGGAGCGCCGAACTTCTTGTCAAGAACAACGTTTCTGCCCTTTGGTCCGAGTGTGATCTTTACTGTGTCTGCAAGCTTGTCAATACCTGCCTGAAGTGCTTTTCTTGCTTCTTCGCCGTAAGCTATATTCTTTGCCATATCAATCAATCTCCTTGTAATATAATCAGATGAAATTATTCAACAACTGCGAGGATGTCATCCTGACGGAGAATAGTGTATTCCTGACCGTCGATCTTTACCTCTGTGCCGCTGTATTTGGAAATGAGAACTTTCTGACCCTTTTTAACGATCATCTTTACTTCTTTTCCGTCAACAACACCGCCGGGACCAACTTCAACGATCTCTGCGATCTGCGGCTTTTCTTTAGCTGAACCTGCGAGGATGATACCGCTCTTGGTGGTTTCCTCTGCCTCGGTCATCTTAATTACAACTCTGTCTGCAAGTGGTTTGATAGTCATTTAAGACTCCTCCTTATAATATATAGTATTAGCAATGTTGTTATCACACTGTTAGCACTCTTACTTCCTGAGTGCTAAATATATTTTACCATATTCAAATAGAAAATCAAGTGCTTTCACATATTTTTCTCAAAACTTTAGCAATATGCACAATTAATTCTATGTTTATGTGCAATTAATATAGAATATGTCAAGTTATTGACCGATTATCTTCCATAAAATCAAAAAAAGCAGTATTTAGCACATATAAAAACTGCCGCCCGAACTGTATGCCCGAGCGGCAGCAAAGATCTTATTTCAGAAGCAATTACTTCTTGTCAGCGATAACATCAACGCCGGGGAGAACCTTGCCTTCGAGGTATTCGAGGGAAGCGCCGCCGCCTGTGGAGATGTGGCTCATCTTGTCGGAGAAGCCGAGCTGGATTACAGCAGCAGCAGAGTCACCGCCGCCGATGATCGTTGTAGCGTCTGTATCAGCGAGAGCCTGTGCAACAGCGATAGTACCTGCAGCAAGTGTCGGGTTCTCGAATACACCCATAGGTCCGTTCCAAACAACTGTCTTTGCAGACTTTACAGCGTCAGCGAAGAGAGCTCTTGTCTTTTCACCGATATCAAGACCTTCCTTGTCGGCAGGGATCTTGTTGGACTCAACAATCTGAACTTCGATAGGAGCGTCGATAGGATCGGGGAAACCTGCAGCAACAACTGTGTCGATAGGAAGGAGAAGCTTCTTGCCGTTCTTTTCAGCCTTTTCCATCATTTCCTTGCAGTATTCGATC
>JBJFFR010000139.1:0-8767 GCA_051891935.1 Oscillospiraceae bacterium | reverse complement strand
AGTGCGATAAAGTCGCCGTAGGAGGACATTCTGTCAGCGCCTCTTGCTCTTGCATAAGCGCAGGCAAGCGGAGAAAGCTCGCCGAGGTCGTCCACCCAGTAGATCTTTTTGAGAGTATCGGAAAGAGGAAGTCCGACTGCTGCGCCTGCGGGAGAAACGTGCTTGAAGGAGGTAGCTGCGCAAAGACCTGTTGCGATTTTAAGCTCTCTTACAAGCTGCCAGCCGTTGAAAGCGTCAAGGAGATTGATATAGCCCGGCTTGCCGTTGAGGACTTCGATAGGAAGGTCGGAACCGTCCTGCATAAAAATTCTTGAAGGCTTCTGATTGGGGTTGCATCCGTATTTAAGCTGCATTTCGTTCATTTTTCTATTTCCTTTCAACCGTTTTTATTAACAATTCTTGTATCCGATTCGCCTGTTGCAAGCTCGATATAGCGAACAAAGAGCGAAACCTTATTATCTGCGTTGAGCGACTCCCACACCATATCGGTGAAAGCGTCAATGTCAAGGTCGGTCATATCGACAAGCTTCGGTTCACCCTCAAAGCTCGGGAGCGGTGAGCCGTCGCCCATATAGGTGTGGATGAAGTGACCTGTGCCGTTAAGCGGCTTTTCGTAGGAATATGTAAAGCGCTCACGGCAGTCGGGGTTTCCGTCTGCGGATTTGAGGATGGACATTGAGTAGTCGCCGCACTTGTTGCAGACGATTCCCGAGATTCTCGGTGTATAGTTCGGAGCGTCGTCCTCGTACTCTCTTGTACGGAGGGATTCCTCGAAGGTCTTGCCCTCTTTCATAAGGTCGTAGATCGTGTCGGTCTGGTCGCCGTTTGTTACGATCGTTGCGCCGTCAAGCACACGGACGGGAGAATATATGATAAGGTGCGGATCGACCATTTTTGACGGGTCAAAAGCCTCTGTGCGGATGCCGTCAGCGGTCGGGAGAAAAACTCTGTTGCGGCTGTTTTCGCTTCTGCCCATGATAAAGTATGCGATGACAGCGTTCTTACCGTCAGCAGACTTGCCGATGATTATTCCTCTGCCGGGATAAGCGTTAGCTTTAAGCTCGTTTTCGATAGAAAGTTTCTTCATTATCGTACCTCCAGTATATAATTTTGTATAATGTCCCGTTACCGGGTAAAAATTGTTCGGTTCTTTACATCTTACCTGCGAAACCGCCGCCGGGCGTTCCCGGCTTAAAATATACCAAGATAACAGGTGACCTTGTATTTCAGTTCAACGCTGCCGAAATCGTTCATTTTCTTGAAAAGCTGACGAAGCTCCCAGACATATCCGTCATAGCCGATATCATCGGGTTTGAGCGCATAGGAGCGTGAAAGCGTGTTGCCGACAAATCCGTCCTCGTCATAGCAGACGCTATGCTCAAATTCGGTGTATTCGACCTCGGAGAAGTATTCGTTCCGCAGAAAAGCGTCGCCCTCTGCGCTTGAACGTTTTCCTGCGTGACCCTTGTATCCGCAGTAGATTCGGCTTATCTCGTCACGCTCACGGATAAGGTCGTCCACTATCTTTTCGTTGAAAATTACAGCTATTCTGCCGTTCGGCGCAAGTATTCGTTTGCACTCGGCTTTGAATTTATCTTCATCGAACCAATGGAACGCTGTTGCAGCAGTCACAAGGTCAACGGAACCGTCCGCAATGCCCGTATTTTCGGCAGAAGCATTGATTATCTGCGCTGTCGGGACATTCCTGTACAGCTTTTTGAGCATATCACCGTTAGGCTCGACTGCGATGACCTTTTCCGCCTTCGGTAAAATCAGCTTTGTGAATTTTCCCGTGCCTGCGCCTATATCTGCGACTGTTTTTGCGTTTGTCCTTGCAAAAAGCCAGTCGGCAAGCTCGGTCGGGTAGGTCGGGCGGTATCTGTCGTAGTCGTCAGCCTTGCCCGAAAATCTATCCTCATTCATTGACGTATGCCTTTCCGTCTTTGATAGTGATCTTGTCCTGACAGAAGAGCGAAACTGCCTTCGGAAGAAGCTTCCACTCGACATTTTCCATTATTCTGCGCTGGAGAACTTCGGGTGTGTCATCATTTTCGACATTGACCGTTCCCTGCAGGATTATTGCGCCTGCGTCAGCCTTTTCGTTGACGAAATGGATAGTTGCACCGCTGACCTTTACGCCGTATTCAAGAGCTTTTTCGTGAACTTTAAGTCCGTAGAAGCCTTCTCCGCAGAATGACGGGATAAGCGCAGGATGAACGTTTATTATCTTATAGGCATATTTTTCCGTCACGCACTCGTCAAGGATAGTCATAAAGCCTGCAAGCACAACAAGGTCGGCTTTTTCGCTGTCAAGAGCTTCAAGAAGAGCCTTGCTGTAAGAAACACTGTCGGAGTAATCTTTTCTTGCAATGACCTTTGTGGGGATATCTGCATTTTTTGCACGTTCGAGGGCGTAGGCGTCAGGCTTTGAGGAGATAACGCAGGTGATCTTTCCGCCCTTTATCTCTCCCCTTTTCTCCGAATCAATGAGAGCCTGCAGATTTGTTCCGCCGCCCGAAACAAGCACAACTATATTTTTCACGCCGCACCTCTTTCTTTATTTATACAAATATTCGGAATCGGGGAAAAAGCCAATTCCGAATATGGTTAATCAAGTTTTGTTATGCGATGATAACACCGTCGTCGCCGTCAACAAGCTCGCCGAGAACGTAAGCTTCCTCGCCTGCTGCCTTGATAGCTGCGATAGCCTTGTCAACGTCGTTCTTATCAACAACTACTGTCATTCCAACGCCCATGTTGAAGGTGTTGAACATATCTCTTTCGGGGATATTGCCGACAGACTGGATAACGTTGAAGATAGGAAGCACCTGAACAGCGTTTCTCTCGATCTTTACGGAGATACCGTTGGGAAGTGAACGAGGAATGTTCTCATAGAAGCCGCCGCCTGTGATATGGCTGATAGCCTTGACATTAACAGCGTCGAGGAGCTTCATTACTGCCTTTACATATATCTTTGTAGGCGTGAGAAGGCACTCGCCGAGAGTTGTGCCGAGGTCGCCGTAGTGACGTGCAAGGTTCTGCTCGTTCACGGTGAAGACCTTTCTTACGAGGGAGAAGCCGTTGGAGTGAACGCCGCTCGACTTGATACCGATCATAACGTCCCCTGCCTTCTGTGTGTCGGGCTTGAGTATCTTGTCCTTGTCAACAACGCCCACGGAGAAGCCTGCAAGGTCGTACTCGTCAACGGGATAGAAGCCCGGCATTTCTGCGGTTTCGCCGCCGATGAGCGCACATTCGGACTGAACGCAGCCCTCTGCAACGCCCGATACGATATCGGCAACCTTTTCGGGAATGTTCTTGCCGACTGCGATATAATCGAGGAAGAACTGTGGCTTTGCGCCGCAGCAGATAACGTCATTAACGCACATTGCAACGCAGTCGATGCCGACTGTGTTGTGCTTATTCATAAGGAATGCGATCTTAAGCTTTGTTCCGACGCCGTCTGTACCCGAAACGAGAACAGGCTTGCTTATGCCTGTCATATCCAGCTCGAAAAGGCCGCCGAAGCCGCCGATGCCCGAGAGGACGCCGCTTGTCATTGTTCTTGCAACGTGAGCCTTCATAAGCTCGACTGCTTTATAGCCTGCAGTAACGTCAACGCCTGCTTCTTTATAGCTTTCAGAAAAACTTTTCATTTTTTACTCCTTTGTAAAAACGCAGATCATAAACGTTCCCTGCCGTATTATGGCAACCTCGGAACGGTCTTTAGATCGGCTTTATTATTTCGTATGAATTTTGAACTCAAAT
Organism: Oscillospiraceae bacterium; assembly: GCA_051891935.1. GTDB lineage: Bacteria > Bacillota > Clostridia > Oscillospirales > Ruminococcaceae > UMGS363. The sequence continues at coordinate 4,999 of JBJFFR010000139.1, read as the reverse complement.
TTGTCCTTTGGCATTTCAAGGGGAACTTCAACGGGATATTCGCCCGTGAAGCAGCCGTTGCAGAAGCCGCAGCCTGCGTCCTCGGCAACACGGTTAAGATTCTCAACGCTTAAATATCCGAGCGAATCCGCACCGATCTCCTTTGCTATCTCGTTTATCGACATTCTGCAAGCGATGAGGTTTTCACGGCTGTCGATGTCGGTTCCGAAGTAGCAGGGATTCTTGAACGGAGGGCAGGAAATACGAACGTGTATCTCCTTTGCGCCTGCTTCTCGGATAAGGTTGACGATACGCTTTGAGGTGGTTCCTCTTACGATGCTGTCGTCAACGAGGATAACACGCTTGTCCTTGACTGTTTCCCTTATGACATTGAGCTTGATCTTGACTGAATTTGTTCTTTCCGTCTGTGTCGGCTGGATAAAGGTTCTGCCGACATAGCGGTTTTTGATAAATCCTACTCCGTAGGGTATTCCCGATGCGTTGGCAAGTCCGAGAGCGGCGTCAAGTCCGCTGTCGGGTACGCCGATAACGACATCCGCTTCGACAGGATGCTCCTGCCACAAGAATTCGCCTGCACGGAGTCTTGCTTTATGTACGCTGACGCCGTTTATCACGGAGTCGGGACGAGCGAAATACACATATTCAAAAACGCACATGTGGGAAGGCTTTCCGCAGTGTCTTCTGTCCGAACGCAGACCGTCACGGTCGATAACAACAAGCTCTCCCGGTTCGATCTCACGGACGAACTCTGCTCCGACGCTGTCGAATGCGCAGCTTTCGGAGGAAACGAGCCAGCCGTCGTCAGCCGTTCTGCCGAGGCAGAGAGGACGGAAGCCGTCGGGATCTCTTGCTGCGATAAGCTTTGTTGCGGACATTACAAGGATGGAATATGCACCTCTTAACTTACACATTGCGTTGGAAACGGCTACCTCGATGGACGGGCAGCTCAATCTTTCCTCGGTAATTGCGTAGGAGATGACCTCGGTATCATTTGTGGTGTGGAAGATCGCACCTCTCATCTCGTATGTTTCACGAAGCTCTCTTGCGTTGACAAGGTTGCCGTTATGCGCAAGCGCCATGGGGCCTTTAACGTGGCGCACAACAAGCGGCTGTGCGTTGCTTCGGTTGGAGCTTCCCGTGGTGGAATAGCGGACGTGACCTATTGCGGCTGTTCCGCTGCCGAGCGATTCAAGTATATCCTTTGTAAAAACATCACGGACAAGTCCGAGATCCTTATGGTAACTGAAAACGCCATCATCGTTGAGGACGATACCGCAGGATTCCTGACCTCTGTGCTGGAGTGCGTACAGACCCATATAGCTTTGCATCGCCGCATCTGGGCTGTTAGGGGTATAAACGCCGAATACGCCGCACTCCTCATGAATACTATCAAACATAGGAAATCATTCCTTTCCGTTCCAGCAGTATGTGCAGAGCTTGCAGCTGTCAAGTCCGATCGCCTTTGTAGTTCCGTCAAGCGACTGGAATTCAAGCGAAGTAAGCTTCAAACGGCGGCAGATCTCTTCACGAAGAATTTTGCCTCTTTCGGTGTTTGTGTCGCTGTATTCGTCGATATATTTAAGTCCTTCTGCGCCCTCCTGCTCATCAATGATCTGTCTTGCGATGAGCTCGAGTTCCGATGTGCTGCGTGAGAAATTCAGGTACTTGCATCCGAACATTATCGGAGGACAAGCCGAACGCATATGAACCTCCTTTGCGCCGTTGGCGTAGAGGAATTCAACCGTTTCACGCATCTGTGTGCCTCTTACGATGCTGTCGTCAACAAAGAGGAGCTTTTTGCCCTCGATAAGCTCATGTACGGGGATAAGCTTCATCTTTGCGACTTTATTTCTCATAGACTGGCTGGTCGGCATAAAGCTTCTCGGCCAGGTCGGGGTATATTTTATAAACGGACGGGCGAACGGGATACCGCTGCGGTTTGCATAGCCGATAGCGTGAGGGATACCCGAATCGGGAACGCCGCAGACATAATCGACATCGGGCAGACAGCCCTTTTCGATATCGTGTTCCGCCATTATCTCGCCGTTTCTCGTTCTCATCGTTTCGACCGTAACTCCCTCATAAACGGAGTTCGGATAGCCGTAATATGTCCAGAGGAACGAGCAAATCCTCATATCGTTTCCGCCGCTTTGAAGAACTTCGCAGCTGTCCGAGGTGAGCTTTACGATCTCGCCCGGGAAAAGCTCACGATAGGTATCATAGCCAAGCTTCTGGAATGCGAAGGATTCAAGTGACAGACAGAAGCCGTCGCTTCTTTTGCCTATTATAATGGGAAGTCTGCCGAGCTTGTCCCTTGCGGCGATGATGCCATCGCTTGTCATAAGCATAAGGGACATTGAGCCTTCGATCTTTTCCTGCGCATATTTTATGCCTTCAACGATCGAACCCTTCTGTGCGATAAGAGCGCCGACAAGTGCACTTGAATTAACGTTTCCGCTGCTCATTACTTCAAAGCTTTCCGAGCAGCTGTTAAGTATCTCGTCGCAGAGAGCTGCGCTGTTTTTGATTATGCCGACTGTACAGACGGCGTACAGACCGAGCTTTGAACGGACGAGGATAGGCTGTGGGTCGGAGTCGCTTATGCAGCCGATACAGATGTTGCCCCTCATTCCTTCGATGTCGCTTTCAAATTTTGTTCTGAAAGGCGAATTCTCGATGGAATGGATGCTTCTCTGGAAACCGAGCTCGGGTGAATATGCGGTCATACCGCCTCTGCGTGTGCCGAGGTGGGAGTGGTAATCCGTGCCGAAGAAAACGTCGCTTATGCAGTCGTTATGTGAAACTGCTCCGAAAAAACCGCCCATATATTTATTCTCCGAAAATACGCTTCATCATTTCCTGATAAGCTTCTTCAACGCCGCCCATATCTCTGCGGAATCTGTCCTTATCAAGCTTTTCGTGGGTCTTGCTGTCCCAGAAGCGGCAGGTATCGGGAGAAATTTCATCAGCGAGAATGATCTTGCCGTGGAATCTGCCGAATTCGATCTTGAAGTCGATGAGGTCGATGCCGATATTCTTGAAGAAGCCGAGCATGAACTCATTTACCTTGAAAGCATACTTTGTGATATCGTCGATCTCTTCCTTTGTAGCAAGTCCGAGTCCGAGAGCGTAGTAATCGTTGATGAACGGATCGCCGAGGTCGTCGTTCTTGTAGGAAAATTCAAGTGTAGGAGCCTTGAGCGGAGTACCTTCCTCGATGCCAAGCTTCTTGGAAAAGCTTCCTGCGGCAACGTTGCGGACGATAACCTCAAGAGGAACGATCTCAACGCGCTTAACGATAGTTTCACGATCGGAGATCTCTTCAACAAGATGAGTGGGAACGCCTGCTTCTTCAAGCTGCTTGAACATATAGTTTGTCATCTTGTTGTTGACAACGCCCTTGCCTCTGATCGTGCCCTTCTTTTCGCCGTTGAAAGCGGTCGCATCGTCCTTGTAGTCAACGATAACGTAGTCGGGGTTGTTTGTAGCGAATACCTTCTTTGCCTTGCCCTCATAGAGCTGTTCTGCCTTTACAATGTTTTCCATAATTTATTCCTCCATAAAAAATTTACATATTATTAAGTTCTGCCTGGAGCTTTGCGTCCTTTGCCTTAACGCCTTCAAGCATATCAAGCTTTGCCTTTTCAAGCTTTTCGGCAAGACCTTCATCCGAAAGAGCAAGCATCTGAACTGCAAGTATAGCAGCGTTCTTTGCACCGTCAACAGCAACGGTAGCAACCGGGATACCGCTCGGCATCATAACCGTTGCAAGGAGAGCGTCCATACCGTCAAGCACAGCCGACTTGCAAGGGATACCGATAACAGGAAGCGTAGTATGACCTGCAACCACACCTGCAAGGTGAGCAGCCATACCTGCTGCGCATATAATTACGCCGAAGCCGTTTGCCTTTGCATTTGAAGCAAACTCGCTTGCGAGCTGCGGTGAACGATGAGCGGACATAACGTGACATTCATAGGGAACGCCGTAAGCTTTCAGCTCATCGATCGCCTTTCTGACAACGGGCAGATCGCTGTCACTGCCCATAATAATAGCAACCTTTTTCATAAATGACCTCCTGTGGAATCTTTTTTGGATAGATCAGCGCGCCAAAATATCCGAGAAAAATATAAAAAGCTGCGAAAATGATATTTCCACAGCAGTTTTCAGCGTACAGATACAGTAATATTATGTGAAGAGGGCGTGATCGGGCATAATGAGAGGGAAGAAAAGAACTTGAGCAAGCTGAACACGGCTATTCCTCCTTAATAATAATCAACTATTCTTATTTTACTTTATTTTGATGACTATTTCAAGTACTAATCGAAAATAATTTAAATTTTATATAAATTACAAATTACATCTTGCATTTTGCTGATAGATATGCTATAATGACGAATGAAGGAAAGTACTTTCCTAATACTTATTGGAGGTGTCTTACTATGGCATACCAGATTTCAGATGAGTGCATCATGTGCGGAGCTTGTGCAGACGGCTGTCCCGTTGGCGCAATCACAGAGGGTGACGGCAAGTACGTTATCGACGCTGAAAAGTGCATCGATTGCGGTGCTTGTGCAGATACTTGTCCTGTTGACGCTCCTGCTGAAGCATAATTTTATTTAAAACAAAGCTGCGCTGTCGATTTTTTCGGCAGCGCTGTTTTTTATCAAATATTTATTTTGATCAAATCATAAAACAATGCAGGAATCGGGACGGGAAACCCGTCCCCTACAAAATTTCAACATATTTACAAAACAAAATAATTACGCAATTACGATGCCCAGCTCCGCAGTGCATTACGAATTACGCATTAAAAAATCGCCCCTGCCGAAAACGACAGGAGCGAATTTTTTGTTTACGAATCAAGCGTAAAATAACAATTATTCACGCATAAACTTATGCATTGATACCTGTAACAACGCCTGAACCAACTGTTCTACCACCCTCACGGATAGCGAAACGGAGACCTTCTTCGATAGCGATAGGAGTGATGAGCTCAAC
>JBJFFR010000138.1:0-8931 GCA_051891935.1 Oscillospiraceae bacterium | reverse complement strand
ATATTCCTCAGTAGCTCAGTCGGTAGTAGCACCTGACTGTTAATCAGGGTGTCGCAAGTTCGAGTCTTGCCTGGGGAGCCACGAATAAACCTCGCATTTAAGCCATTTGCGAGGTTTTTCTTATGCTTCTCACTAAATCAAGGGTGTGTCAGGCATTGTGCAAATCTGATAAATGCCATGCGGTAAAATTATATAATGTCACAAAATGACTTTGACAGTCATTCGGTGGCGGTAGGAATTCGTAGGATCTCCTGCAAACTGTTATGCGGTTTGCAGGAGATTTTTATTTGGAGGAAATACAAATGTACGAATACTATTACGGCACAGAAGCCGAGCAGTTTAATTTCATAAAGATACCAAGAGCCTTTTTCACAGACAAGGAGAGATTCGGAACTCTGTCGAACGAAGCGAAGATCATGTACTCGCTGCTTCTGGATAGAATGAACCTCAGTATGAAGAATGGCTGGCTTGACGAGAATAACCGAGTTTACATAATTTACACGATTGATGAAATTGCGGAAACGATGGGCTGCGGGACAAACCTTGCTGTCCGTATTCTTAAGGAGCTTGATGATGAAAACGGCATCGGACTTATCCACAAGAAGCGCAGAGGTTTTGGATTGCCGACGCTTATATATGTGAAAAAGTTCTTTGTTGGCGAGAGTTCTGAAAGGAAAAAAGCTGAAAAGTCAAGTGAATGTTCAAAATCGGAATTTATGAATTGTGAAAATGAAAATTCCGATGTGTGCAAAAATAACACTCTGGAATGTTCAAAAGGGGAATGTAATTATACTTACCCTAATAAGACTGATATGAGTTATACTGACAATCAGTCATTCACTCAGGCGTGCGAGCAGAGCTTTTCGGATTCCGGAAATTTCGGAATGAATGAAAGGATTGATAGGGCAGCAATTGAAGAAACCGTAAAATCAAATATTGACTATGACTGCCTTATGAGCAATGATGATGAATCAGTCAGAGGTATGGTTGAGGAAATCAAGGAGATCATTGTTGATGTTCTTAGCGGTGAACGCAGTGTGTATGTTGGCGGAAAGAAGATTTCCGATGAAGCGGCAAAGGCGGCGTTTGGCAGACTTACGAGTGAGCATATTATGTCTGCTCTCCACAATGTTCTCAATAATCCGAATCAGATCTCACAGGTTGACAGATACATTGCAGCTGTGCTTTACAATGCGAGCCACACTTTCAACCTCTCAACATTCTCAGGTTTTACAGCGAATACCGGATTGAAGATGATAGATTGAATTTTTCGACAGTATTGTAATTATGATTTTTGCAAAAATGAAATTCCTTCAAATCCCGGCGGAGCAGAAAATGCAGATTTGAAAAAAATCGTTTTTCATAGATTTGCATTTCTGCTCAGATGGGTGATCGTCAATTTTTCAAAAATGAGAAATCCTCAATTACAAGATTTGAGATTTTTTGCAACTTACGGTTTCACAATGCCTGCCCGTAAACCTTTTGAAAGCAATAGCTTTACACTATTCCCTAAAGGCGAATCTAATGGTTGGACAGGTGGTGGGGCAGATACCCGCAAGCGTTGAAAAGGTATATACCTTTTCGCTTTGCGTGCCCTATAACACGCAAATTCAGGGGCAGCCCTGAAACCCGATACATATATAAAGGAGATAGAAATATGCCATACGGAAAAGATATGATAAAGAAACTTATAGGATTTACTCCCGAAGAATGGGAGGTGATCTGCAAGAAAGCAAAGTCTGCAAGGCTGCGGACAGGCACTTACATTCGCAGAATGTCAGTAAAGGGTGAGATCAAATATTATGAACTCAAGGAACTTGTGACTTTGAAAAGAGCCTTCCTCTCCATCGGCAACAATCTCAATCAGATCGCAAAGGTCGCAAATGAGTCAGGGGCGGTTACGCAGAAGGACATTGAGGATATGCAGGAGGAATTCAAATATTTCCGGACTGCTATGCAGAATTATTTGTTTGAAATCTCTCCGACTTACATTTCATAAGTGAGTTTTTGTCAATCATCAAGCATATTCCGATTTACGATATACCGAAAAGATTGCTGACCTATGTTACCAATAGGCGAAAGTTGAGATCGCTTCGGTTTTAACTGTTCTGCACTCTTTTAGATTTATCCGTAACCTTAGGGACAGAAGAAGCAATAACAAAACTCAAACATATTTGAAACATTTCACAAACATGAGTAGATTATAATTTAGTCATTCAAAAGACAGGAGTGAGAATACTAAGGCAGAGCTTGATTGGGAGATCAAATACCTTTATGTGTTCCCGGAAGGGTGACTGCATCGAAAAAGGAGGACTGAACGATGAAAAAAGTGTCTGTGGTGCTTACAAAATATACCGACCGCATGTCAAATATCCTGTATATGCTTTACGGCTTCGGTTATACTCACGCTTCCATTTCTTTGGACGAAGAACTCGGTGAGATGTACAGCTTTAATTATCGGGGCTTCTGTATTGAAACTGTCAAAAAGCACCGCAGACGAGGAGTTGAACGAAGTGCAAGCTTTACGCTCCGCATTTCCGACGAATCATATGAACGGCTGAAAGATGAGATCGGGCGTTTTATAGAAAACAGACCCGATTACAAATACACAAGATTCGGTGTTCTGATGTGTCTTCTGAAAATACCGTTCAAGAGGAAAAATCATTATTTCTGCTCTCAGTTTGTGGCGGAAATGCTTAGTATTACGGGCGCTGTAAAGCTGAAAAAATCTCCGTCCCTGTATCTTCCCAACAATATATGGTCGGAAATAGGTCAGACGGAACAGCTTGAAAGCGTGAAATATAATTTTATATAGGAGGAGCTTTTTATGAAACTGCCCATCATTATTTTATCATTCGTATCCGCTCTTGCCGCACTTGTTGCGGCTATACTTGCGATAATCGCAAAAGCAAAAAATAAAATGTAATGAAAGGAAACACCAAAATGAACGTTAAAGATATGATAACAAAAGCCGCTATGGAGCAGGCTTTGGAGTATATCTCCAAAAATCCCGAGGAAAATCTGCCGAAGGCGCTGAACTTTCTTGATAATATCGGCTGGACGAATCTGAATGATGTAAGCGCACCGCTTCATGCCATTTTAGACGACAAATCCAATATCTGGCACAAATACATTATGAAGCTCTGGGAAGATATTGATGTCGAGGTGCTTAAAAGCTTTTTTAAGAATTTCGCTGTCAACGCAACCCTGCTCGGGGTAAAGCGGCAGATGGAAATGCAGGAAAAGCACGGCTGTAATATTCCATGGGCGATTCTTATGGATCCCACCTCTGCCTGCAATCTGAAATGCACAGGCTGTTGGGCGGCTGAATACGGAAACAGGCTCAACATGACCTACGAGGAGCTTGACAGCATTATAAATCAGGCAAACGAGCTTGGAACATACTTCTTTCTGTTCTCGGGCGGAGAGCCTCTTGTGCGGAAAAATGACATCATTAAGCTGTGTGAAAATCACCCCGACTGCCAATTTTCTGCGTTCACAAACGGCACACTGATAGATGAGGAATTTGCCGATGAAATGCTTCGTGTGAAAAATTTTATCCCTGCCATAAGCGTTGAAGGATTTGAAGAAGCCACCGATGACCGCAGAGGAAAGGGCACATTCCAAAAGGTTGAAAACGCTATGAAAATTCTCCGTGAAAAGCGTCTGCCCTTCGGTATTTCTTGCTGCTACACAAGCAGAAACGTAAATGTTATCGGTTCGGAGGCATACTTTGACCAAATGATCGAATGGGGTGCAAAATTCTGTTGGTTCTTTACATATATGCCCGTTGGCAACAGTGCAGTTCCCGAGCTCATGGCAACGGCGGAGCAGCGTGAATTTATGTATCATCGGATAAGAGAGTTTCGCTCAGCAAAACCCATATTCACCCTTGATTTCTGGAATGACGGAGAATATGTTGACGGCTGTATCGCAGGCGGCAGACGTTATCTGCACATTAACGCAAACGGCGATTATGAGCCTTGTGCATTTATACATTATTCCGACTCGAATATCCGTGAAAAGACCTTGCTTGAAGCATTAAAATCTCCGCTGTTTATGGCATATCATAACGGTCAGCCTTTCAATGAAAACCATCTTCGTCCCTGTCCGCTTCTGGATAATTGCGGCGCTCTTGCAAGAATGGTTGACGAAACGGGAGCGCACTCTACCGATCTGGAAAGTCCCGAGGATGTTCACACACTTTGCGGAAAGTGCAGACACGCCTGTGAAAATTGGGAGATCACCGCAAATAAGCTGTGGTCTGAAAGTCATTGTAATGAAAAATAATATGAAAGGAAGGTATAAAATGCTGAAAATATTCGCAGTTATCGGTGCTGTTATCGCAGCTGTAGTTGGCGGTTATGCCATAATCAAGAAAAATCGCAATAAGAAAAGTTGAATTTCATATGCAATAACTGAAATCAAGCGGCTCTTGCAGTCCGCAACAGTAACGGGAGATCATTGAGCCTAAGACTCTGACCTCCCGTTTGCTTATATAATGTGTTATAAAAATTTTTCCGTAACCCCGAACAGAAACAAAACTTTAACATTTGTATGCTATAATAACTCAAAATGATAATAAGAGGTGTTTTCGATGAAAGCTGCAATATATCTGGGAAAAGAAAATATAGAGATAAGCACTAAATGTAACGATTAAATTTGACTGAAAGAGTTGGTTAGCTATGTTTAAAATACTTGTAGTTGAGGACGATAACGACCTGAACCGCACAGTCTGCACATTTCTCAATCAGAGAGGATATGAGGCGGAAGGCTGTCTTAACGCAAATGACGCTTACGATAAAATGTATGAAACGATGTTTGACCTGATAGTTTCCGATATAATGATGCCTGATATCGACGGCTTTGAGTTTGCAAAAACAGTCCGCTCTCTAAATGAAAATATCCCCATACTTTTTATGACCGCAAGGGACGATTTTGAAGCTAAACAGCGTGGCTATCGTGTGGGAATTGATGACTATATGGTAAAGCCCGTTGACCTTGATGAGCTTTTTCTGCGTATCGGTGCGCTTCTCCGCCGTGCGAAAATAGCTTCGAGCCGCAAGCTTGAAATAGGCGGATTTGTTATGGACGCCGACGAGCATACGGCATATCTGAACGGTGAGGAAATTCCCATGACAACAAGGGAATTCAGCATTCTTTACAAGCTGCTGTCCTATCCGAAAAAGACGTTCACGCGCACTCAGCTTATGGACGAATTCTGGGACGTAAATACAGAATCGGGTCCTCGGACTGTTGATGTGTATATGACAAAGCTTCGTGCAAAACTTGCGGACTGCACGGCTTTTGAGATAGTAACTGTTCACGGACTTGGCTACAAGGCGGTGATAAAATGATCTCGGAAAAGCAGCGCAGAATAATAAAAACTGCTTTGTTGCTTCTGCGGAATTTTGCAATGTTTTTCGGAATAATTTCCTTTGTTATCACCTGCACATTTTTGCTGTTTTCCACATCGGTTTCATTGTCCGATGAGGAAGTCAGGGCGTTTGCTCCCATAGTTTTTTTCAATATTTTCGTACTTACCGCCATTTTTGTCCTTGTTGACCATATGCGCAGAAAAATTATCGTTGAACGGCCTGTGAGGGAGATACAAAGGGTATTAAAAAAGCTGACGGAAGGAGATTTCAAAGCAAGAATTTCCGTTTCAAATATCAATAACGAAAACGGCTTTAAGGATATTGCCGAGAGCATAAATATTCTTGCAGAGGAATTGTCGGGAGTGGAAACTCTCCGCACCGATTTTATAGCCAACGTTTCCCACGAGCTGAAAACTCCTCTTGCGGTCATGCAGAATTACGGAACAATGCTGCAAAGCGCCGACCTGAACGAAGAGCGGCGTATTGAATACGCAAGATCAATAACCGATGCCTGCCGCAGTCTTGCAAGCCTTATCACCAATATCCTGAAGCTTAACAAGCTGGAAAATCAGCAGATTTATCCGTCGGTCACGCAGTACAGTCTTACCGAGCAGCTGTGTGAATGTCTTTTACAGTTTGAGGACGTATGGGAAAAGAAAAATATTGAAATTGAAACAGAGCTTGATGAAAATATTTCCATAAATTCCGACCCTGAGCTGTTGGAGCTTGTTTGGAACAATCTGCTGTCAAACGCCTTCAAATTTACGGGAAACGGTGGAAGAGTAGCGGTATCACTCACCGCAGATGAAGAATATGCGGCGGTGAAAATATCCGACACAGGCTGCGGAATGTCCCCCGAAACGGGAGAGCATATATTTGAGAAATTCTATCAAGGGGATACGTCCCATTCCACTCGGGGAAACGGTCTGGGACTCGCTCTTGTAAAGCGTGTTGTGGACATTGTGCAGGGTGAGATCAGCGTTGAGAGCGCTGTTGGAAAGGGAAGTACATTCACCGTAAAAATTCGGAGGGACAGGCAGAATGAATTGGAAAAAGACAGTTAATAGGCTTTTGTATCCTAAAGGGTGGCTTATGATCTTACTGACAATTATCAGCACAGCCGCACTTATCGTGATATTTATGAAAAGCTATGATTCACACCCTGCTGCTTATGCGTTTTATGTTTTGTCGGCATATACGCTTGCTGTTGACTGCATATTTTTAGCAAAGGTACTTCCGCAGAAATACAAAAGTGCAAAAAAGATGGTCTGCGATCACCCTCTCGGTGGGAGATTTATGAACGACCCGAAATTCAAGACCCATGTGACCCTTTATTGCTCGCTTGGCATCAATCTGCTTTATGCGGCGGCATATATGCTTTCGGGAATATTGTATCGCTCCGTCTGGTCGGTCACTTTGTCGGTTTACTATTTAATTCTGGCGGTAATGCGTTTTCTGCTGGTGCGGTTTGTAGAGCGTATCGGCATCGGAAACGACAGAATACGCGAGCTGAAAAGCTATCGGCTGTGCGGAATAATTCTGCTGACGCTTAATATTGCGCTTTCGGGCGTTGTCATTCTGGTCATCGTCAAAAACAAAAGCTTTGAATATGCAGGAATGCTTATTTTTGCTATGGCGGCGTACACCTTCTATATTACTGTTGCCGCAATAGTCAATCTTGTTAAATACAGAAAATATAACAGCCCCGTTATGTCGGCGGCAAAGGTCATCAATTTTGCGGCGGCACTTGTGTCTATGCTTTCGCTGGAAACGGCAATGCTTTCACGATTCGGAGAAGAAAATAATTCCGAGAACTTTGACCGTATTATGACCGGAACGACAGGTGCAGGGGTATTTGTGATAATAGTTTCCGTGTCGGTGTATATGACAGTCAGATCTACAAGGGAAATCAGAAAAATACAGAATAACAATTCAAAAACATAACTTTATAAATTCGCAAACAAAGGTAAGATACAATTTGCTTATAAAATCGGAAAGGAGCATTTGATATGGAAAATAACGAAAATTTCAGCTATACCTACTCCGCCAAGGAGCAGGAGGAGATCAAAAAAATTCGTGAGAAATACGTCCCGAGGGAATCTGACAAAATGGAACAGCTCCGAAGTCTTGACAGACGGGTCACGAATAAAGGAACGCTGATATCCGTTACTGTTGGAGTTATCGGCACGCTTCTTCTTGGCGTGGGAATGTGCTGCACAATGCTGTGGGCGGACAGGTTTTTTGTAATGGGTGTCATTGTGGGAATTATCGGGATCGCTGTTTTATCCGCCGCATATCCGCTGTATACCCATATTATAAAGAAAGAGCGAGAGAAGATTGCCCCCGAAATAATTCGGCTTACAGATGAGCTGATGAAATGAAAATACCGTGCTGTCTGATGTTGCAGCACGGTATTTTTTACAGCAGTCAGGCTGACTTTTGTCAGATGTTGTCGATTTCTTTCTTCAGACGCTCCTTTGCTTCCTCGACGGTTTCGCCGTCTTTGGTCAGAAAGCTGTCTACGAATTTGTCGGTGATTTTTTCAAATCCGCCTACCACTCCGTCCTCGATTTTTTTGTAGCCCGAAACAACGCCGTTCTCAATTTTTTTGTAACCGCCCACTACGGCATCTTCGATTCTCTTGTTTGCTTCCACTAATTTTGATCTTGCCATCGTCTTATTCTCCTTTATTCATTATCTTTTCGCTGAGTTCAAGAATTTTTCCCGAATATTTATTCTTACGGTAAGAAAGTATTGTTTTAAAGATCGGATAGTTGATAATTGCCATCAGCAAGCCTGCGATACCTATGATAACTCCCGGAACCATCGGGTCTGAAATGCCGAGCCGAGTGCCGATATCCGTCATAACAAGGCTCATTCCTGCGCCCATAATTAATGCGCTTACGGTTCCGAAAACATAACCGAAAACATTTGCGGGACGCTTGACTTCTGCATCAAGCTCTCTGAGATAGTCAAGCTCTTTTTGAGAGCTGTCCTTCTCCATATACTGTGTGCGGATCTTCTGTACAATAAAGTCTTTATCATCTCTGTTCATAATAATACCTCCGAGTTTTTTGATTGTGATCATATTATACTGTCCGCTTGTTTGAGAGATGTTTTTGAAATGTTTGAGAAATGTTAATCTTGTAAGTTACATAAATAATAACAGATAGTATCGCAAAAATACACTTTCATTTATAAAAGTTTTATTGAATATAAGTCAATAAAAACCAAGGGTATGGTCAAAAACATAGGTCATACCTCTTAAACTATTTGCAAATCTTTATCACATTTGTTCAACGCTGAGATTATTGTGATTATTTTCAATTCAGGCAAATGTCTTCTGTAAACTGCAACGTTTATGAGATAATTCAAGCAGACATTCATATAATATCTGAAAAATGTTTACAAAATATTTAAGCACGCCACTTTCTAAACAAATCAAGACTAAACTATGAACCGTCACTATCAGTTACTATCAATCTCTATCAGTCTGTGTCAGTGGGTATCAAAATTCGGGTGCGTTTGTTCATAATTGCATACAATTCGAGTG
>JBJFFR010000137.1:0-36986 GCA_051891935.1 Oscillospiraceae bacterium | reverse complement strand
ATAAAATAGATTATTCATCACGTTGTTTTTAGAAAGGATTTTAATAGAATGGCAAATCATTATACTGATGACGATCAGGAAATAATTTCCGATCAGGATGATTCTTCCACACATCATACTAATAATAAAAAATCTAACAAACGCAAAAAAAACAGATCAAAGAAAAAAACACATCCGGTAAAAAAATTCTTTGCCATAATTGGCACTACCCTGCTTTCGCTTTTTCTGATAGTTGTTATATCCGGATCTATAATTGCCGCTGCACTGACAGTTTACGTTCTTCAATTTGCAGATCAGGATGCTGTGGACATATCTCTGTCTGATCTTGACCTTGATTACACTACTTTTATATATGGTTATGATGAAAACGAATCTCTTGTAGAATTAAAAAGCATAAGCCGAAACGCTGACCGTATTCCGGTCACTATAGACCAGATTCCACAACACGTTCAGGATGCATTTGTTTACATTGAAGATGAACGTTTCTATGAACATTACGGTGTTGACTGGAAACGTACATTCGCTGCATTTACCAACGAAATTCTCCACATGTGGGGTCGTCAAGGTGCATCAACTATTACCCAGCAGCTTGTAAAAAACGTCACAGGCGATGCAGATATTAAATGGGACAGAAAGATCCGAGAGATATTCCGTGCTGCAACACTTGAGAAATACTGTCCAAAAACCGACATCCTTGAAGCATATCTTAATTATATCGGTTTCGGCGGAAGCACATCAGGTATACAGGCTGCCTCACTCAAATATTTTGGAAAAGACGTTTCAGAACTGACTATTGCCGAAGGTGCTTGTCTTGCCGGAATTCCCAAAAACCCTGAAGTAAACAATCCGTTCGCTGTTACTGTCAACTCAAAAGGTGAAACGGTTTATGGTAAAGATCTGTGTCTTGAACGTCAGAAGCTTGTCCTTGCAGCTATGTATAAAAATGCTGTTATATCCAAGCGTCAGTACGAAGATGCGATCAACGAGAAGATTACTTTTGTTGACCCTAACGCAAAGTATGAAGATAGCGAAAACAGAGTTCAGAATTGGTTCGTTGATATGGTTATCCGTGATGTTATCCTGGATTTTCAGGATCTTTACGGAATAGACTATGACGAAGCCAGCGACAAGCTTTACAACGGCGGTTATGAGATCTATACAACTGTTGATATCAAAATGCAGGAAGAGCTTGAAGAAAAGTTTAAGGATTATACAAACTTTTCGCAAAATGTCTTGATCGATCCGCCACAGGCAGCTTTTATCTGCATGGATTATCAAGGCAACATAAAAGCTGTTGTCGGTGGTATCGGTGCAAAATCGCAATCTAATATCTCCAACAGAGCAACAAGAGCTACACGTTCCCCGGGCTCATGTATAAAACCTATTACTTCGTACGGCTATGCTATTGAAAATGATCTTATAACATGGTCATCCATTTTTACAAATAAACCTGTTACAGAGATCCTTGATGAAAAAACAAACCAAAAGCGTTCCTGGCCGTATAACTATAATTCCAAGACCTATGACTATGCAGGATATTTCACATTCCAGGCTCTTCAGCGTTCGCTTAATACCGTTCCTGCACAGCTTATTCAGATGGAAACTCCGCAGGCAGTATTTGATTTCCTTCAGAACAAGTTCCAAATAACGACTTTGACCGCCAGCGATGCCGATCTTGCACCTTTGTCTGTCGGAGCTCTTACAAAAGGCCTTACCCTTAAAGAGCTTGTTGCAGCATATCAGGTATTCGGAAACGGCGGAAAATACTACAAGCCGACTTCATATACTCAAGTCCTTGATTCAAATGGCAAAGTAATTCTTCAGCACAAATATACTCCTATACAAGCAATAAGCAAGGAATCTGCTTATGTAATGAATAAGCTTATGCAAACAGTAATTGAAGGTCCTAACGGTACAGGTAGAGCAGCCAAGCTTGCCAATACACCTCTTGTCGGCAAAACAGGTACTTCTCAGGATTGGAAAGATCTTGCTTTCGTTGGCTGCACACCCGATTATGTCAGCGGAATATGGTATGGTTATGATATTCCAAAAGAAATACCAACAGGAACATATTACAGTTCTTCAATATGCTGGAAAAATGTATTCGGCGATATTGCAGATGCAGGTCCAACAAAATCCTTCCCCGAATGCAGTGATGTTCAAGAGCTGTATTACTGTACGAAGACGGGTAAACTTGCAAGCGGTACTTGCCCGACTTCAAGTGTAGGTTATTATAAGAGCACAAACATTCCTGAAATGTGTTCGGGACATCATGACGAAGATAAAGAAGAATCAGAAAAGAAAAAGCAAAACAACTAATCGATTAATGGCAGATGTTGTCTGCCATTAATTTTTAAGGAGCAAATATGGAAAGACTAAAACTTGTCTGTCCCTGTCATTTCGGACTTGAAAGCGTATTGAAATTTGAAGTGACGAAAATTGGCGGAGAAGACATAAACGTTACAGATGGAAGAGTATCATTCACGGGCGACTTTTCGACACTTGCTCGAGCAAATATTTGTCTTGCATCGGCTGAAAGAGTTCTCATCGAACTTGCGTCATTTAAGGCAATATCATTTGAAGAGCTTTTTCAGGGAGTAAAAGTTATCCCCTTTGAGGAATACATCGGAAAGGACGATGTTTTCCCCGTAAAAGGCTACTCCTTGAACTCAACACTTCACAGTGTTCCCGATTGCCAGTCTATTATAAAAAAGGCTATTGTTGAACGTCTGAAAAGCAAGTATAATATCAACTGGTTCAGCGAAACGGGAAATACTTATCAGATACAGTTCAGCATACAAAACGATAACGCTGTTATTTATTTTGATACAACAGGTGCAGGACTTCACAAGCGCGGATACAGACGAAACTCCAATGCAGCTCCGATCAAGGAAACTCTTGCGGCAGGTATCATTGATCTTTCCCGTGTCAGAAGTAATTCTATCGTATGTGATCCATTTTGCGGAAGCGGCACACTTATTATTGAGGCGGCATATAAAGCTTTAAATATCGCCCCGGGTCTGAAACGGCATTTTGCAGCTGAAAAATGGGATATTATTGATCCCAAGATATGGGAAAACGTCCGTGCTGATGCTCTGGATGCAATAAAAAAAGATACAGATTTCTTTGCTTACGGATATGATATAGACCCTGAAGCAGTTGCTCTTACACAGGAAAACTGCCGAAAAGCAGGCATCCAGAAACGCGTGAAGATCGAACAGGCTGATATTCGTAGCTATGTAAATGAACCAAATACGATCACTATCTGCAATCCGCCATACGGCGAAAGAATGCTTGAGATCAAAGAAGCTGAAGAGCTTTATAAGATCATGGGACGGCGTTTTACAGCCGACTCTGAAGCTCCTGCTTTTATTATTGCGCCACATGAACAGTTTGAACAGTTCTTTGGAAAAAAAGCTGACAAGCGCCGAAAGCTTTACAACGGAATGATAAAATGCCAGCTTTATATGTACTTTAAATAATGAATGATCCTGTTACCGCAGTGCCGATAACAGGATCATTTTTTTACTAATCTTTAATAGTTCTATAGACACATTCTATCCGAGGATTTGTCTATAGGTTGATTAAAGATTAGTATTATATTCACTTAACAAAATACGATTCAAAACCTTCGCTGATGATCTCTGAAATTAGACTGTCATAATCAGCATGATTCGATCCGCTTTCTGAGATTACAGGAATTACAGAAATATCATTTCCGCATTGTTTCATAATTATTTCAAATGACTTTTTAAACTTGCTGCTTGGATCAAGCTCACTGAATACGATCTCATTGTTATTATAAACAATGCTCTCGGTAAACTCTGCGGGATCAAAATCAATAAGCAGCGTATAACCGCTCAATTCACTCGGTTTGAAAATTTCTGATTTACCATATACTATATCTGATGCGCTAACTCTGATAGACAGGTCTGCATTATGCTCACCTGCAGCAGTTTTAGCGATATTTGCAAGCTCGATCAGGGCTTTGTACCTATTTGTATCTTTTACCGTATCTCCAAGAAGTGTAAGATCAGTATTACGGAATGACGGGAATACCAGACCGCTTAAAACAATTTGATCAAAGCCTGCAGCTGAAACCTCATCGGCAAGGAATCTAACCATTTCTTTTGTTCCTTCTTCAAATGGAGAAAGCCATGGCTTTCCACCTTTGTTAGCTGCGGTATCAAGCCAGGTTGAACCATCAAGCGCATGATACGAACCGTCACGGTATTCACCATACCGGTTATTATCTTCAAGAATATTCAGTTCCGCTATCATTTTTAAACCGCTGTTCTTTACAAGATATGCGATTTGTTGGATCGGCATATTGCCTACGACTGCATTATCATCAAGATTTGCCATTTTGGAAGCTGTACTGTAATAAATCTTTCCGCCTTTTGCTTTTAAAGTGACCGAAACTGCAGTATATCCGTCTGCTTTTACCTGATCAAGCATTGCAGAAAACTGCGAAGGATCATTTAAAACATTTTCAGAAAGCATAAATGCGGTCAATCCCGTGGAATTGTTTTTATCATCGGACGTGGTGTTATTTTGACTTGGTTCTTCTGAAATCTCAAAATTCTCATAAGAAGCAGATGTTTCGGAAGAATCAGTTGTTACAACAGGCGGAGTCCACGGTTCCTCCTGATTTTCTAAGCTCTCATCTTCTTTACTCAAATAATTCATTATCGGCTTTCCAACGCTGTAACCAACAAAAACAAGAGCCGCTATTATTATCATTCCAAACAGAATACGAAGTGCCTTTTTCAATCTTTTCTTTTTTTCATAAGAATTGGTTCGATAAACCTTTCTTCCTTTTTTTGACATTATATCCGTCCTTTCGAGTGTTTTATCTGACTGTCGTTGATGCAAGTCCATAAAATGCCATACTTATTATACCAATATATATCAGTGTTAAAGGATAGCCGCGAAAACAATATGGTACTGACGCATCATGCAGTCTATCATAAACAATTGCGGTTATATAGATCGCAAACATAAAGCCTAAACCGGTTCCGATACCTCTAAAAACATATTCCGACAATGTCGTGCAGCTCTGCGAATTAATAAACATAGCACCAAGAATTGCACAGTTAAGTGCCGAAAGATGAATAAATTTTTTTATTTTAAGAAATCTCTTATACAAAAACTTCCATAAAATTAGCAGAGTAATTATATAAACAACGCTGAGAATCGCAACATAAACAAACGGCTGATAAATATATATCTTTTCATTCTGAAGATCCATTTTGAGAAGAAAATTATCAGCAAAAAAGCCTAAAAACCCCGTTACAACAGAAAAATACACCGCACATAAACCGAAACCGAAAATATACCTTCTGTTACGGGAAACGGAAATGAGTGTACTTGTATCAATAGCCCTTGTAAATACCGTGTTCTCAACAAATATCAATGCAAGTGACATTGAGATAAGTCTGAACAAATCTGACATCACAAGTAACCTCCCCTTTTTAATTGCTTACTTTTCTTATCAAGAGTAAAATACCGCGCAACACAGCAGCAAAAATTCCAAGAAGAATAAATCCGCCAAACGGATGATAAAGCGCTTTAAAAAGCATTGGCAAAGCAATTACATTTCCATTTATCTCACCGGTAGATATTATCTCCCTGATCAATCCGAAAAGCAGTACAACGATATCATAACCAATGATACCGAAAGCCAGGTCAAGAACAATCTTTCCCTTTTTTTCGGTTAAAAAAGTTGTATCAGAATGAAAAACAATAAACGAGTTTGTTATCAGGAGCGGAAAATATATCCCCATATTTTGTAACGTTTGCGGAAACAGCGAAGAAAATATAATTGCTGCAGGAACATAAACAAGTGCACCGATAACAATATAGACTATTACTCTTACTGTATAAACTACCCTTTGCGGAATAAACGATGACAAAAGCATCGTGCAGAATGTTATCACAGAAAAAGTAAGTGCAAGCATCGCTGCATTTTTTAGTGTGTTCGCTATAACAATAACAGGTGCAATCGCAGTTCCAAGCGCAAGCACAAGATTATTGCGCACCATAGCATTATATATCAAGGAACCTAATGATCCATTTTTCTGATTATTCATTGTTCAAACCGCTTTCATCTGTTTCTTTTTCCTTCTCGGAAGCAGCTGCCGGCCTTTTATTCTTCGCTTCGGAAAGCATTTTGGCAAAAGAGATCATCTTTCTGTCAAGCTCTATACCAAACGGAGCTGCAATTATCACTGCATATATTATCGGATTCTCAACTCTGGCATAAAATCTGAATACAAGCGTCAGCAATCCGATAAGAACTCCAAGGATAAGCCGTGATGATCGGGTTTTGGGCATCGTACGATAATCACATGAAAGAAATATCATTCCAAAAACTATCATACCGCTGCATAAAACGGACAATGTATATTTTGTGTTGAAATCACAGAATATGAGTGTTCCGACAGTAATAACAGCAAACTGTGAACAGAATGATATTGCAGATATCGATCTGCGCAGCATAAGAAAAACGGCTGTAATAATAAACAGTATTATAAATCCCGTTCCCATAGGTCCGTAGAATTTCCCTACCAAAAGATCGATAGCTGAATTTGAGACCGCATCATTTGACAGTATAACACTTTTTGACATTGATTGAGCTAATGCAGTTTTCAACAGTTCGTCCGAAGATAAGCCCAGATGCACCGTCGGACGAGGATAACTCAACATTTCTGTCGGGAAGCATACTGATGCAAAAAGAAAGGAAGCTGCTGGTCCGTTGAATATCTCGTTTCCCCTGCCGCCGAATGCGTGTTTGCAGATTATTATTGCAAACAGATCAGCTGTTATTACAGCATAAAACGGCACTGCAGCCGACATCATCAAGGCTATCGTCAAACCCGTCACAACAGTTGAGATGTCCGTAGTTATCTTTGAGCTGCCTCTTAATTTATAGCATATCGCATCGGTCAACAAACATACAGCAACCGAAACAATAATTATCATTGCTGCTCTTACACCATAATAATACACAGCAATAACTGCCGGAATAAGAAGTGCAATAAGCATGTCCGCCGAGATCAGGTTATCTGATTTTGAATTTATATGATCCATAACAAAAATCAATCTCTCAATAATCCAACTGCTTTTTTCATATCTTCTGCTCCAAAAAGATATGAACCTGCAACAAGGATGCTTGCACCCTTCTCCTTGACCTTTGAAGCAGTTTTATCGTTTATTCCGCCGTCAACCTGAATAGGAACGACCAAATTCCTCTTATCAAGTTCGGTTTTAATCTCTTCTATCTTATCAAGAGTTTCCGTAATAAAGCCTTGTCCGCCGAATCCCGGTTCAACTGTCATTACAAGTATCATATCGATCTTGTCAAGATAAGGATAGAGAACAGAAACAGGTGTATTGGGCTTTACAGAAACGCCTGCTTTTTTGCCGTAGGAATGGATCAGATCGATAACTTCCCCACAGTCTGAACCTGCTTCAAAATGGAAAGTGATGATATCCGCTCCCGATTCAGCAAACTGTTTGATATACTTCATTGGATCAACGATCATAAGATGAACATCAAGAACAATATCCGTGACCTTTGAAACGGATTTAAGCACAGGGATCCCATAACTGATATTATTGACAAAAACACCATCCATAACATCGAAATGTATATAATCGCAGCCTGCTTTTTCCGCGCGTTTGATATCACGCTCAAGATTACAGAGATCTGCACTTAAAATAGAAGCTGAAACAATAGTATCCACAAAAATTCTCCTTGAAAACATAATTATACATATATCATTATATATCATAATAAAAAAAAAATCAAGGTCAAATGCTAAAATTATAAGCATTTGACCTTAATCTATATAAAAAACGGCTGCAAGATCAGTTTTTCAGCCAAAGCTCCCCTGCGGATATTTTCTAATAAAAAATACCACTCTGACCATACCATATTGCTGATGCCGTATAATTCATTTTATGCAGCAAACAGCAAAAAGCCACATTATAGGTTTGTCCGCAGATAAAACATAATATCAGTTATAAAGAAGCTTTTTCAAGTCAGTATCTCCTGCAAACGAAGAAACATTATATAAAATGAGTGCTTCGTCATACTTCGATACATCAATTATTTTTTTATATGATATCTGAATGTATCTCATATCAATAAGAGTTATTTCCGAATAATGATCGACAAGGAACTGTGAATAGCAATGTGCATAAGAATCCTTTACGACAAGCAGCTTTCCGCCCTCATTGCCTGTCTTGATAGTAACAATAGGAGCGTTTGTACCCAAAAACGACGCGTATTTGTCCTTAACATTAAGATAATCACGATAGTATATGCTGTCGTTTACTTCGGGCTTAGAGCCAAAAACCTGAGTAACTTCTACCTTAACGGGCTTGTCACCATCAGGATCATGGTAATAATCCATTGTATCGTCCTTAATACTTGTGCTTAATGTTTTGGAGTAGAAGGTTCCCTTGAAGCTGTCACTTGCGTGTTCAACATCATAATAGGAAAGCTCATGCGGAGTATAACCCATTTTCTCTCCCGCAAGCTTATACGCATAATATGCACCGAGAGATGTCCAATGATGATCTGTTCTGTAAAAAATATATTCATTTTTGTGAGAATCAAGCACGTCGTAAACATCAATTTTGGATATTTCATCGTTAATTCCGGCATAAACATAGTCAATGAATCCGCGCTGATCAAGTTCGGGATAAAAATCAGCAAGCTGATCCTTGTAGAATTCAGCCGACGTGGGAACGAGCATTGTATAAACAGGAAAATCATTCTCTTCCGCAAATCGGTTTATTGCCATAATACTCTTGTCAACATCTGTGTAATTCGGCTCGCTGACCTTTTCGATCAATCTGTCTTTAAGGATATATATACCGCTGATCTCTTTCTTTCCAACTGCCGTTTCAATGCCCGATTTCAGTTCAAGCCAACCAACTCTTCCCGAAAAATGATCGGCAATATACTTTTCAAGTTTATTTGTATAGCTCCTGTCAAACCATGTCTTGGCAGAAAGCTTTGGCTGGCGTTCGAGTGCCTTATTCTCCAGATCGGAAAAGGTTTCTTTAGGTTTAAATATGGTAATAACCGCAAATATAACGAAAAAACCGAAAAATACGATGCAGCTGATTATTTCAGGAATATTGTGGCTTTTTTTGTTTTGCTTTTTAATTGTTCTCACCTCTTAAAAACGGAAGTATAAAAACGGATTATAGCTTGCGTCAACAAGATATGCAGTACAGTTCACAAGTATAAAAAGCTGTGCGGCAATTGCTGCAATTTTAAGCTGTACAGGCTTCTGTTCCTGTAGCTTGTCTGTGAACTTTGAGAAAATATCTGTCGAAGCGAAAATACACAGCACAAAAACCACAGCATTTGAAGCAAGCAGATAAAGCGCCGTACTGTCACCAAGTATTCCGTTGGCTCCAAACATTGCAGCAATATAATGTCCGGCATCGGCAAGTGTGTTCGTATCGAACAATACCCAGCCTAAAACAACAAGAATAAAGGTATAAAGCGTGCTTACCACCTTCGGAAGCTTTTCAAGTATCTTTCCGAAACCGATCCTTTCGATAACAATTAGAACACCAAAATAGAATCCCCAAAGCATAAAGTTCCAGCTTGAACCATGCCAAAGTCCTGTGAGCGACCATACAATAAGCAAATTGATAATAGTTCTTGCAAAGCCCTTGCGGTTGCCGCCGAGAGGAATATAAACATATTCTCTGAACCAGCTGCCAAGCGTAATATGCCATCTGCGCCAGAATTCGCTTATGCTTCGTGAAAGATACGGATGGTCAAAGTTTTTCGGAAAGTTAAATCCAAGCATCTTGCCAAGTCCGATCGCCATATCGGAATAGCCGGAAAAATCAAAATAAATCTGGAAGGTAAATGCTAAAATACCGATCCAAGCTGTCGCTGCGGATATTTCACCATAATCCATAGCCTTTACCTGCGTCCATACAAGACCTATATTGTTCGCAAGAATAACTTTTTTAGCAAGTCCCTTCAGAAATTTTCCAATACCTTCGCTGACTTTTGAAATACTTATTGTTCTATGGTCGATCTCCTTGGCAACATCCTCATATCGCACGATAGGTCCGGCAACGATCTGTGGAAACAAAGTAACATAAGCAGCGAAGCTGAAAAAATTCTTCTGTACTTTGATCTTTTTTAAATAAAGATCTATAGTATAAGACATACTCTGGAACGTATAGAACGATATTCCGATAGGAAGTGGAAGCTGCGGATCGGATATATTCAGACCAAACACAGAATTAATTGTTGTAATAATAAAGGAGCTGTATTTGAAAACGCCCAGCAAACCGAGATTCATTAATACAGAAACAAGAAGAAATATGGTCTGAATGTTTCTTTTGTCATTAAATTTATTAATTAAAAGTCCTGCCGTGTAGTCTATCGCAGTCGAAATAAGCATTATAACAACATATTTCGGCTCTCCCCATGCGTAGAAGAACAAGCCCGTCAGAAGAATAAAAAAGTTTCTGAATTTATCCGGCAAAATAAAGTAAATCAGCATTATTACCGGCAAAAAATAAAAAAGGAATACCAAGCTTGAAAAAACCATATTTTCTAAATTTCCTGCCTTTCTGATATCTTACCTATAATATCAAAAAAATCACTTCTCGACATCATTGTGTTAATGATCTCAAGCATTGCATTTGTTGTCATTAATTCGGGCATTCCGAGATATTTCAGAAGCTCGCTTCGCTTCTCTGCGGAGTTTGTTCCACCCGTAAGACCTGCTTCGTACAGATCCAATTTGGTAACAGGATCCTTATTTTCGTCAGCTTCGGCAGAAATAACGCCTGCCTTGCTGAATGCCTCAAGCAGTATCTTTGTGTCAATTCCTTCAACGCCGAGCTTGCCTTCCTTTGACGGAGCATTCTTGCGTTTTTCCTTGCCAAAAATATCCGGAATATAGACATTTGTTATTTTTCCGTCAGATATTGCTCCTTTAAGAAAATTTCGTATCTTAAATCCGGCACTGTCCGAGTCGGTCAGAATAATTATACCCTTATTCTTTGCAAAAAATCGAATTATTTCAAGTTTTTCCTTATCTTTTATGACAGAAAAACCGTTAGTCGTTATAATAACCGCATCAATTACCGAAGAAAGCTTGATCTTATCATATTTTCCTTCGACAATCACAGCCTGTTCAAGATGAAGCATATATTTACCTTTATTCAAGTGACAGCATTTCAGCTATCGCTTCCTGCAGAAGAACAATACTGTCAGTTTTTGATGATTTTATTTTATAGTCCGTTTCGGTAAGTATCTTCAAACACTTACGAAGATGCGATGCAGAATAGAATCTTGCATCACGGTAAGCATTATTTACACGGAATTCCGTATTCTTTTTATATTCAAAATCCGCGATTATCTCGCCCGTTGACTTCCTGCTGCCGATGCCAAGCTTAACACGATACAGATCAAGCATATTGCCCGAAACAGCATATATTATCTTTATCGGCTCTTCCCTCTCAATTATAAGATCGTTAAGAAGCTGCATGGAATTGTATTTATCCCGACGCGCAATAGCGCTTGCAAGCTTGTAGGATGTCGCTTCAAGCTGCCTTGGCGAAACAAGATCAATGTCCGATTTTGTTATCTCTCCACCGCTTTTGTATGATATGAGCTTGTCTGTTTCATTTGCGGTTATCATTGAATCACATCCGCAAAGCTTTGCAAGATAAACAGCATTATCCTTTGAAATTGAACAGCCGCTTTTCGTAACCTTTGCAGTGATCGCCTTTGCAAGCTCCTCCGCAGTTTTCAACTCAAAAGCACATACATCACCTTTTTTTGAAACAGCGTCGACAAGCTTTTTATACTTTGGTGAAGGATATTTTTTTCCCTCTGTGATATCGACCGAAGTATAGAAAAAAACAACTATTGTTGTTTCGGGAATTTCAGGAATGTACTTCAAAACATCGGAAAGCATATCTTTGCCGTCTTTCATGGCTAAAAGGTCACTTACAACACAGCAAACGTGCTCGGCAAAAACAGGCAGAGCTTCACAAGCTTCATAGAATTCGTTGAAGTCAAAGTTCTTGCCGTCAAAAACATGATAATTATATACATCATCTGTCTTGACAGCTTTTGAAACGATTGCATTCTTGTATTTTTCTATCGAAACAATATCCTTGCCGTAAAAGCAGTAAACATTCTTGAACTGAGCCGATCTTATAACAGCTTTAAGTTCATTTTCAATAATAACCGGCACAGCTTAACACCTCCGCTTCAAAACCGTTATCAAAAGCTTTAATAATTACATTTTCACCATAAAATATTTTGGAATCCTTATCGGAAGCAGCCTTTATTTTACTGTCAGAAAATATTTGAATCTTACCTATTAAATTTTCACAAGGTTCACTTCCTATATATTCAATGAGAACATCATATTCTCCGGTAAGTGACTGATCTTTCCTTCCGTCATAAACAAGGATATCACAGCCGTTTACATTCAGTATCAACGTGTTATTATTCATTATATTCAAAGTATAGTCAGGCATGGTTATGACAGCAGTTTTGCTCTCATCAAAACTCTTGCAGCCTGCATCAATGAATCCTTGTACAAATTCTTCATATTCACTTGGATATATGATCGTTCCGATATCATACAATCCGCTTCTTGCAGAATATGTTGAAACAGAAGCCTGTGCATCGGCAAGAAGCCCCAGCATTTCAATTCGGTATATTCCTTTTCGGTCAAGATATCTGAATATCTTGTCTGCGCACAAACCGCCTTTATTAAGGTCGATAACCGATGCGTTCTTTTTATCATTAATGATAATAGCAGACGAGCTTCCGCTTTTTATGAAAGCAATATCTATATGATCCGATGGTATAAAACGGTAAACAAATATCGCAAATATACATAAAACACACGCCGCTGTATAAACGAACGATGTTGTCTTTACCTTGTGAAAATATATAGCAGCTGCAAATGTTACGATCAAAACCGCAATTATTGCCCAGTATGAAAAGCTGTTGGAAACTGCAATATATGTAAAATGAGCACCGCCAAGCATCCTTGCAACAGCAAGAACAATTTTTGAGCATATACTGCATATTTTCATAAGCGGAACAAGCAAAGCTCCGATACCGCCGCTGAAAACAACTATCGTTCCGCATACAAGTATAACAGAGCATACAGGTATAAGCAACAGATTTGATATTGGCGAAACGATCGATACTTCATCAAAATACAAAAAGCATATTGGAAATACAACTGCTGATACAACAGCCGAGGTTATCATTGATCCTGCAGCTTTACCGACCTTATGCTTTTCTTCTATAATTCTTATTACAGCAGGAGCGACTGCACCAACCCCAATGACTCCTGCCACCGAAAGAATGAACGACGCATCCATAACGGTGAACGGACTGCCTATTGTCAGTAATATGACCGCAATCCCAAGAGAATTCATTAAGTCAGCCCTTCTGTTAAAAAGCGATGAACCATAAACCAATATAAGCATGATGGCTGCACGGATAACAGAATTTGAAGCTCCCGAAAGCATCACAAAAGCAAACATCGGTATTAAAACCAGAATAAACCGAACGGATTTTTTTAAGTTTGAAAACTGCAGTACGAACCAAAACAGTGAACACACAATAGACAAATGAACGCCCGAAACAGCCAATATATGACCGATCCCTGCACGATACATCAATTTCTTTGTATCACTCTCTATATTTGATTTGTCACCGAACATGATCGCATCAACAAGTGAAAGACTATCCGCATCAAGATAAGAACGCATTTTTTCATGTATTATCTCCCTATAACGGCAAATTACACGCTTTATCGGGAGTTTATCCGATGAAATTATACTGATATCAGGCTGATCTATCGTCAAAAAAATACCTTTTGATTTATAATACTTCAAACTGCTGAACGAAAAACTGTCTTGGGGTATCGCAGCAATTCCTTTAACAATTATCTCATCGCCGATATCACAGGTTTTTGCATCACCATAACAATAAACCTTTGCATCAACGCTACCGTTGATCTTACCATCAATAAAATATATCGACCTGTCATTGTTATAATCGGTATAATCAGTAAGAACGCCGTAAACGTTCACTTCGCTGCCGTTGAGAGAAATAACTTTCTGATAGCAAAGCCTGTCGAACCCGATAAAATAAACTGAACCTATTGCAAAAAATATCGAACAAACAAGATAAACAAGCTTGTTCCTGCCTTTAAGTATCAAAATAACAGCAGAAATCAAGATCGCAGCTGCACATACTGCAATAACAGCCTCCGATATAAAAAATGATGCAAAAAACAGCCCAAGCAAGTATGAAAAACCCACATAAGCCATTTTTCGTATCATCTGAATTACCTCCGGGCTTTAACCCATTGAAACATCAAGCTTCTTACCGCCGAGAATGTGGAAGTGAAGATGCTTTACACTCTGACAGCCGTCTTCGCCACAGTTGGAAACGACTCTGAATCCATCCTTGTCAATACCCTGCTCTTTAGCTATCTTGGAAATAACCTCAAAAATATGTGCAACCACAGCAGAATTATCTGCTGTGATCTGTGCTGCACTTTCAATATGAGTTTTCGGAATAACAAGTATATGCACAGGCGCAAGAGGATTTATGTCTTTGAATGCAAGTACCGTGTCATCCTCATAAACCTTTGTGCTGGGGATCTCCCCTGCTGCTATTTTACAAAAGATACAATCCATAGAAATCTCCTTACTTTACAAACTCTGCAACAACATTTTCAAGAGCTGCAAGAGCTTCATCGATCTTGGAAGCATCACCGATACCTGCCATAGCATTATCAGGACGTCCGCCGCCCTTACCGCCTGTAATTGCAGCTATCTTCTGAACGATCTTGCCCGAATGTGCGCCTGCTGCTACAGCTTCCTTACCGCTTACGCAGAGCATAGAGCTGTCTGATACAAGAACAGCAACAATATCGGGAGCCTTATCCTTGATCTGATCGCCCATTGTACGGAGAACATCAGGCTTTACACCGCTGAGCTTTACGGAAGAAATACGAATATTCTTATAAGCCTTTGCATTCTCAAGAACAGCGTCGAGCTGACCGGATGCGAGCTTGGAATTGAGTTCAGCGATCTGCTTTTCAAGATCCTTGATCTCATTTGCCGCAGCAGCACACTTTGCTGCAAGTTCAGCTGCATTAGGTGCCTTAATAGCAGCAGCAGCCTTATCAATAGTACCCTTGTATTCATCAATAAGCGAAAGAACACCTGTACCTGTTACTGCTTCAATACGTCTTACGCCTGCAGCAACAGAGTTTTCGGAAATGATCTTGAAAAGACCGATGTTGGATGTGTTTTTAACGTGAGTACCGCCGCAGAATTCAAGAGAAACTCCGGGAACATTTACAACACGAACTACCTTACCGTATTTCTCTCCGAAAAGTGCCATCGCTCCAAGCTTCTGTGCTTCTTCAATGGGCATTTCCTTTATATCAAGCTCGATAGCAGAAAGAATAGCGTCATTTACAGCATTTTCGATCTGCTGAAGCTCTTCCGCAGTTACAGCGCTGAAATGTGAGAAGTCAAATCTCATTCTGTCCGGGGAAACGAGCTGACCTGCCTGATGAACGTGTTCACCAATGATGTTTCGGAGTGCTGCCTGAAGAAGATGTGCGGCCGTATGGTTTCTTGCAGTTGCATCACGAAGCTGCTTGTTAACCTTTGCTGTGACAGTTTCGCCGGTTGTAAATCCACCGCTTGTAACTTCACAATGACAAACGAACTGACCGCCTGTAAGCTTTTGTGTATCGAGTACTTCCATAACGTTTCCGTTTGATTCGATAGTACCATTGTCGCCTACCTGTCCACCGCTTTCAGCGTAGAAAGGTGTGGTTTCAAGAAGAACAGTTACTCTGTCGCCTTCTTCACAAATATCAGCAGCATCGCCGTCCTTGACCATAGCAAGAAGCTTGGTCGTATATTCAAGATCGGTATAACCAACAAACTTTGTTGTAAATTGTGTAAGAACGCTTGCAGAAGCATCGTCCCAGCCGCCGTTCAGCTTTCTGTTTTCACGGGCAGTCTTCTTCTGAACAGTCATACATTCGTGGAACTTGTCCTCGTCAACAGAAATACCGTTTTCAGCGCAGATCTCCTTTGTAAGATCAAGAGGGAATCCATAAGTATCGTGAAGCTTGAAAGCTTCTTCGCCGCCGAGGATCATATCTCCGCCTTTAGCCTTGATATCGGCAATATACTGGTCAAGTATCTGTGAACCGTTTTCAACTGTTTTTGCAAAAGCTTCTTCTTCCTGCTTGATAACTCTCTTGATATAATCACGCTTTGATTCAAGATCAGGATAAGCGCGTACATTTTCATTGATAACGGTATCAACAACCTCATAAAGGAACGGCTTCTTTGTGCCGAGTATCCTGCCGTGACGTGCAGCTCTTCTGAGAAGTCTTCTGAGCACATAGCCTCTGCCTTCATTTGAAGGAAGTACACCATCTCCGACCATAAATGTTGTGCTTCTGATGTGGTCTGTAATTACACGGATAGAAATATCATCCTTGTCATTCTGCTTGTAGACCTTTCCTGTGAGTTCAGAGATTTTCTTCATAATATTCTGAACTGTGTCAACTTCAAAGAGGTTGTCAACATCCTGCATTACGCAGGCAAGTCTTTCAAGACCCATACCTGTGTCGATATTCTTTGTAGCAAGCTGTGTATAATTTCCGTGGCCGTCATTGTCAAACTGCGTGAAAACGTTGTTCCATATCTCAATGATCCTGTCACAATCCGAAGCCTGTTCAAAGCTTTCAAACGGACCGTATTTCTCGCCTCTGTCGAAATGTATCTCCGAGCAGGGGCCGCAGGGACCGCTTCCGTGCTCCCAGAAATTATCCTTCTTGCCAAGCTTTATGATCCTGTCACGAGGAACTCCGATCTCATTTGCCCAGATATCTCCTGCTTCATCATCCTCTTCATAAATCGTTACCCAAAGTCTGTCAGCAGGGATCTCAAGAACCTTTGTAAGATATTCCCATGCCCATGCGATAGCCTCATGCTTAAAATAATCACCAAAGGAAAAGTTTCCGAGCATTTCAAAATATGTTCCGTGACGAGCAGTCTTGCCAACGTTTTCAATGTCAGGTGTTCTGATACACTTCTGGCAGGTCGTTACACGATGGCAGGGCGGCTCTTCAATGCCTTGAAAATACTTTTTGAGCGGCGTCATACCTGCATTGATAAGGAGGATAGAATTATCATCCTTTGGTACGAGAGGTGCGGAATCCATACGAAGATGTCCCTTGCTCTCAAAAAATTTAAGATAACTTTCACGAAGATCGTTAAGTCCTGTCCACTTCATTTTTTCATCTACTCCAATCAAATATGATTTTATATAAGCTGAGATCAGTCTTCTTCGTCTTCTTCAGGCATATCCCAGTTATGATAAACATTCTGAACGTCATCGTTATCCTCAAGAGTATCGAGGAGAAGGTTCATCTTGCGGATGGATTCTTCATCTGTGAGTGTTGTGTAGGTTGAAGGAATCATTTCAACATCTGCGGAAATGAGCTTGTAACCCTTTGCAACAAGTCCGTCACGAACAGAAGAAAGATCATTAGGCTCTGTTTCGATCTCAATAGTATCATCTTCCATTGAAAAATCAGCTGCGCCAAGATCAAAAACATCTTCCATTACCTTGTCTTCATCAAGACCTGCACCGTCAGCAACAATGATGCCCTTGCTCGAGAACATAAAGGATACACAGCCTGTTGTGCCGAGATTTCCGCCGAACTTGTCAAAATAGTGACGGATATCGCCTGCTGTTCTGTTCTTGTTGTCGGTGAGCGTTTCAACAATTACAGCAACGCCGTTAGGACCATAACCCTCATAAACGTTGGATTCATAGTTTGTTTTATCTCCGCCGCCTGCAGCCTTCTTGATAACTCTTTCAATATTATCATTAGGAACGTTGTTTGCCTTTGCCTTTGCAATAAGCTCACGAAGCTTGGAGTTGCTGTTCGGATCTCCGCCGCCTTCCTTTACGCATACGGTGATCTCACGGCCGATCTTTGTGAAGACCTTTGCTCTTGCACCGTCTGTTGCTTCTTTCTTTCTCTTGATATTGTTCCATTTGGAATGTCCTGACATAACCTTAAATCTCCTTATAAAAATTTTTTTACATTATAATATTTTTGCTGAACAAGTTTAAGTACAGCTTGTTATCATGAGTTTTTATCGGCTCTCCGTGCGTAAAAAGAATACGTTCGGGAGCAATTTCTTTTAATCTTGTTATAAAACGCCTTGCCCTTTTCGGACTTTCGCAGATTGCAGGAAAACAAGGATAAATAACATTCATCACAGCATCGCCTATATAAAGATCACTGCCGAATAAGTAAGCAAGCGAACCTTTAGTGTGACCTTCCGCAGAATAGACCCTGCACTCGGTACCAAGCTCGGATGAAATATCGGAATTTTCATCTATGTACTTATGAACATCAAACTGTTCAACAGGCTCACGTTTTTTTCTCTCTTCAATAAAGCTTAATGCCGCACCCGTAAGACCGACAGAAAAAACATTTCTGTCAGAATTTCCTAAAATAAGCTCATGATCGGCTTTGCTCATGTAGATAGGAGCATCAAAAAGCTCGGAAAAATATTTTGCATTCCCGGCTGCTTCGCTGTGACCGTGCGTAAGCAGTATCTTTTTTATGTCGTAGTTTAAAAGCCACATCTCAATGCTGTCACGATACCTTGCTTCACCCGTGTCAATAAGAATATCACCATCGGGAGCTTTAACAACGTAACAATGAACGCCGTCACAATTGATCATATTAAGATTATTATAGAGATCGTCCATTTTACACCTCCGTATTATCCCAGATATAATCGAAAAGTTCGTTTATCCTCGCATCATCATCAAGCAGATCAAGATAGCCGAAAAGTGTTTCAAGCGATGTCGCCCTGCGGTATTCTATCGGATTTGAGCTTTTCGGAACGGTGTTTGAAGTTGCGTTACGTCCTCTTTTCATTATCTCGGCTTCATCTTCGGTCAGAAGCGGCAAAATAACATCAACCGCTCGTGACTGATATGCCGCCCGAACCTTTTCAACAGCTTCCTTGTGGAGCTTGTTTACAGGCATATTAGCTGTTTTAACTAGCTTTTCTCTGACAAGTCTTTCATAAACGGCATCTCCGAGAAAAGCAAGCGTCAGCGGACTGTATTGATTTACTTCATGTCTTTCTATGATACATCACTTCCTCAATTCATATCATGAGAGTTCCGATATTCTTTCTGAACCAGAATAGCATATCTATCAATGATTTATGGTAAGGAATAAATATCTCATCATCTATCATTTGTTTTATTTCATCTTTGGTCGCCCATTTTACGTTTTGAACTTCTTCATACTGCAGTTTAAGCTCTGAAATATCCACATTTTGCTCAATGCAGTAGAAATCATCAAAACCGTTTTTGAAGTTTACAGTAAATCTTGGTCTTATATCGTAAAGATCTATTTTCAACCCCAGTTCTTCAAGGACTTCTCTTTCCGCAGCCGCTCTGCTGCTGTCACTCTTGACTGCGCTGCCGCCCACCGAAACGTCCCATAAATTGCTCCAACCTTTTTTGAACGGCTGACGCTGCTGTATAAGCATTTCGCCTTTGTCATTAAAGATACATATATGAACAACTAAATGATAATCTCCATCTTTAATGAGATCTCCACGAACCATTGAACGTCCTGTCGGGATCCTGTTTTCATCATAAATGTCCCAAAGTTCCATATATTCACCTTTTTAATATACAAAGTCAAATTCAAATCCGTAAATATTAACAACATCACCCTCATTGATGCCCATTTCTTCAAGCTTGTCAATGATACCGGTATTGCGAAGAACACGCTGGAAATACTGGAGTGAAGAATAATCGTCTATATCGACCGTTCGCATAATGTTTTCAAGCCACGGAGCTTCAACGTAGTAAACAGCGTCATCTCCGCGAGTGATCTCAAACTTCTCGCCCATTCCCGCACGTTCGTCAAGCTCCTTCTGCGTCAGCGGTTCAGGCTCATACTCCTTTATCGGAGGAAGTGTATCAAGCTTTGCCGAAACAGCAGCCATAAGCTCCTTCGTACCCTGCGTTGTAGCAGCAGAGATCTGATAGAATTCAAGGCCCTTGCTTTCGATATAAGACTTAAACTCTTCTATCTGCTCGGGAGAAGCCATATCGCATTTATTGGCAGCAACGATCTGCGGTCTGTCAGCAAGATCCTCGCTGAAATTGCGAAGCTCCCTGTTAATTATCTCAAAATCTTCCTTCGGGTCACGGCCTTCAATACCCGAAACATCAACAACATGAACAATAAGTCTGCATCGGTCAACGTGACGAAGAAACTCGTGTCCAAGTCCGACACCTTCGCTCGCACCTTCGATAAGACCCGGGATATCAGCCATAACAAAGGACTTTCCCTCTGTTACCTTGACAACACCAAGAACAGGTGTGAGCGTTGTAAAATGATAGTTTGCAATTTTAGGCTTTGCTGCGGAAACGACCGAGATAAGCGTAGACTTACCGACATTAGGGAAGCCTACAAGTCCGACATCTGCAAGCAGCTTGAGTTCAAGTGTTACCTCATATTCTTCGCCGACAAAACCAGGCTTTGCAAACTTCGGTATCTGTCTTGTAGGGGTTGCGAAACGAGCATTTCCCTTTCCGCCCTTTCCGCCTTTGGCAATTATCTTTGGTTCATCGGTTGACATATCAGCCATTATTCTGCCTGTAGCAGCGTCACGGATAACCGTTCCCTGCGGAACCTTTATTATAAGATCAGCAGCGTTTCTTCCCGTGCAGTTTCCTGCACCGCCGTTCTGACCCTTTTCAGCAACATATTTGCGTTTATATCTGAAATCAATAAGCGTTGATATGTTTGTATCAACAACAAAAACAATATCTCCGCCTTTTCCGCCGTCGCCACCGTCAGGACCGCCTGCAGCAACATATTTCTCACGGTGGAAAGAAACAGCGCCGTCGCCGCCGTCACCTGCTTTAATATAGATCTTAGCCTTATCAACGAACATATAACACTCCGTTCCAAGAAATCTTATCAGACCGGGATCTGAACGATTCCTACAATCAAGCGGCTTTGCCGCATTCAGACATTAAAATACATTATATTATACCACATTTTTTGAATAGTTGTCAATGATTTTGGATAAAAAACAAAACAATACTTGGATAAAAACAAAAAAGGGATAGATGAACTATCCCTTTTTAAAGTCAGAATATGAAATTAGTCAGCAGTATAAACGCTTACCTTCTTGCGGTCGCGTCCTACGCGCTCAAATCTAACTGTTCCGTCAACCTTTGCGAAAAGTGTATTATCGGAACCCATACCAACGCCTTCACCTGGGTGAATGTGTGTACCTCTCTGACGAACAAGGATGTTGCCGGCAACTACTGCCTGACCGTCTGCTCTTTTAACACCAAGACGCTTGGATTCTGAATCACGACCGTTCTTGGTGGAGCCCATACCCTTTTTATGTGCCATATTGATTACACCTCCGTTAAATTAAATATAACTGTTTTGGGATAAGAACTTATGCCTTGATAGCGTCGATTCTTACCTTTGTGTAAGGCTGTCTGTGACCCTGCTTCTTGTGAGAAGAGCCCTTCTTAGGCTTGTAAGTGAAAACAGTGATCTTCTTTGCCTTGCCGTTCTTAAGAACCTTTGCCTCTACTGCTGCACCGTCAACATATGGAGCACCAACTACGAGACCGCTGTCCTTACCAACTGCGATAACCTTGTCAAAGCTTACAGAATCATCAGCATTAACATCGAGCTTTTCGATGAAGATCTCATCGCCCTCGCAAACCTGATACTGTTTTCCGCCTGTTTCAATAATAGCGTACATTAAAATGGCACCTGCCTTTTCTATAAACTCGCTGTAACAATAGGCGTATGCAAAGCATAACTTCAAAAAAGCCTAAGACATGCGGCTTTATTATTATACCATTGGTAATTTATTTTGTCAAGTCTTTTTTCATTTTCTATAAAAAATTACAAATTTGGCACATTTGCAGCGTTTTTTATATCATTTTATATGCACAAACCACAAACTTAACAATTATTTATTATTTATGACATAAAATAGCAATTTGTTTGTTTAAAAATATGCTAAAATATAAATAATACTCATACTCTCGGAGGCATAACTTATGGCAAAAGAAAAAGCTGCTAAAGAAAAAGTCGTAAAAGAAAAAGCTGCAAAGGAAAACATTGTAAAAGAAAAAGGATCCGAAAAAGCTTCAAAAAACAAAACTCCTGCTGCAGTTAACCCAATTCTGTCGCTTGAAAAGCGCACAAAAATCGAACTTCAAAATCTTTTATTCGGAACAACCGAAAAAAAGCTTATGGTTTCAGATGATTTTCTGAATAAAATGACTATAAAATATATATCAAAAAGAATGAAGATAATCAATACCGCATTCTCAAATCTAAACATAACACGTTCTGCTGTTTTTTTCTTCAAAAATACATCAGAAATCGAAAAATACATAGAAGACCTTATTGTTCTCGAAAAATACTATCCGTTTAAGAATCCTGTTCCCAGTATCTATAAGCGCAATTATCTTGCACATAAGCCGGCAGCGATCACCGGAATGATTAACCGATGCTGCAAAGCTGCGCTCCAGAAATATCCTCTGAATGACAACACTCCGACCGAGGAAATAAATCCTGTTGCTTTGGATTATTATGAACAGGTCATCAACGAAATGCTCACTCAAAAAGACAACTATTCGGAAAAAGATATGGAAATGATCAATTCATTCTATATTCGTACCCACGGTGAGCAAACGGAAGCAGAAACAACCGAACCGTTGCCCTCGGAGGAGAATGATTTACCGAATGAAGAAAATATCGGAGATCAGAGTGAATTCTCACTGGATCTTGATGGCAATGATATATAAAACATTTAAGTACAGCTATGATCTGACATAAGCTGTACTTTTTTTATTTGTTCAGCATACGACTGTATATTTCATCGCGTGAAGAAAGCTGTTCCTTGGCAGCTTCAAGCGTTGAGCCTGTAATGTTGTCACCGCCTATTATTCTTGCTATCTCCCCTGCCCTTGCTTCATCATCGAGCAAAGCTACCTCGGTGAAGGTTCTGTTATTCTTTGTTTTTTTCTCGATAAAAAGATGGCTGTCCGCCATTACAGCAATTTGCGAAAGATGTGTAACGCACAATACCTGTCGGTTTCTGGATATTTCACGAAGCTTGACACCTATCTTCTGCGCAGCCTTGCCGCTTACGCCTGTATCTATCTCGTCAAATATCATTGTAGGAACATCATCTTTTTCTGCCGTAACATTTTTTATTGCAAGCATTATACGGGAAAGCTCACCGCCCGAAGCGATCTTTGCTATCGGCTTTGGAGGCTCACCGGCATTTACCGAAATAAGTATCTCCATCGAGTCCATTCCGGAGCTTGTGAGCTTTCCGAGTTCCTGTGATATTTCAAGCTTGACATTTGGCATATCAAGAAATTTCAACTCGTTTTCAATTTTGGAAGAAAGCAGATCTGCTGCCTCTCTGCGCTTTTGAGAAAGAGCTTTAGCCTTTGCGCTGACCTCTTTCAAAAATTCAGTTCTTTCGACAGTCAGCCTTTTTATTTCTTCTGTGTTATCAATAAGTTCAGCCGCTTCATTCTGTGCCAAAGTATATTTTTCGATTACATCCTTGAGTTCAGGGCCGTATTTTTTCTTTATGGATATCAAAGTATCTCTTCTGTTGTCAAGATACGACAAACGACCTTCATCAACATCAATACGGTCATTCAGATCCTTGATCTGATCCGAAATATCAGCAGCTTCGATCTTTAAGCTTTCAAGTCTTGTGCAAATCTCATCAAGCGAGGGCATAATATCGGAATAGCGCTTTATGGCGGCAATAATATCCGTGATAACACCGCAGATACCATCATTGTCATCATCGCCCGAAAGCTCCTCCGATGCAGAAGATAATGCTTTTGAAATAACGCTGCTGTTGCTAATAACAGTAAATTCATTATCTATTTTTTCGTCTTCATTCTCGTCCGAAATCTGGGCTTCCTTTATTTCGTTGGTCATTACTCTCAAAGCTTCAAGGCGCGTCAGCTTTTCCGATTCATTATCGGATAGTTTTTTTATTGTTCGGGAAATATTCTGCAGTTTGTGAAAGCTGTCCCGATAATCCTCTATATCACTGCGGATACCTGCAAAATTATCAACTATATCAATATGCTTTTCAGGATACATAAGTATTCGGTTATCATGCTGGCCGTGGACATCTATTAGTGTGATGCCGATCTCCTTTAAAACAGAAACCGATGAAGTGCGCGAATTAATGCGGACACCGCTTCCGCCGTCAGATGAGATCGTTCTTGTAATCAGCAGTTCATCATCCGAATGATCAATACCAAATTCATCAAGCTTTTCATTCGTTTCATCTGAAAGTCCTTTGAACAGCGCAGTTACCGAAGCTTTATCACATCCCGAACGGACAATATCCTTGCTCACTCTTTTTCCGAGAACGGCATTTATTCCATTGATCAGTATGGATTTACCTGCACCGGTTTCACCGGTAAAAACATTGAAATCATCGGAAAAAGGTATAACTGCATGTTCAATTACAGCAAGATTTTCAATACAAAGCTCACAAAGCATAAAAAACTTCCTCTGTTTTACAATATCATATCACGAAGGTTTTCGCAAAGTTCTGCGGCTGCCTTTTCACTTGGCATAAGTGCAAAAATAGTATCATCTCCTGCGATCGTTCCGACAATACCGATACAGTCCATCTTATCAAGTGTTGCACAAGCAGCCTGAGCCATACCTGTATGACATTTCATAACGACCGTATTCATCGCATACACGATATCCCGAACGGAATCCCTAAGTATAGGTGGGCATTCCAAAATATCTTTGAGCGGAGCAACATATCTATAAACTCCGGATGCTTCTTTTTTCAGATTCAGTTCATTTATATCTCTTGAAAGCGTTGCTTGGGTAACGTTTATACCTTGTTTTTCAAGATGTTCTTTAAGCATCTCCTGCGTAGAGATCTGGTTTTTTGAAATAATCTCTATAATAATATTCTGACGTTCTTTTTTTACCATAAATCCTCCGTATAGCTTATTTAATAGGATTCATAAGCTTGTTGTTCACGGCATCAAAGAATGAATTGCCTTTAATGTCTATAAGTCGCAGCCTTTTGTTTGATCTTGATACAGCAAGATGATCTTCTTTTCCGAAGCGGCATTCAAATCTACCGTCAACCGAAAAATATATCTCATTATCATCATTTGAAAAATGACGTATCTCAAGACGTCTGTCAGCTGTAAAAAGCATAGGTCTTGATGATAAAGAATGTGGACACACAGGTGTCATCTGGATCGTTTCCATAAGCGGTTCAACTATAGGCCCGCCTGCAGATAATGCATAAGCGGTCGATCCCGTTGGT
The DNA here is from genome assembly GCA_051891935.1 of Oscillospiraceae bacterium. Taxonomy (GTDB): domain Bacteria; phylum Bacillota; class Clostridia; order Oscillospirales; family Ruminococcaceae; genus UMGS363. The sequence goes on along the minus strand of JBJFFR010000137.1, from coordinate 11,477 downwards.
GTCGAGAAAACAACGCCGTCAGACCGCAAAGAGCTTACCACAATACCGTCCGTTGATATCTCATAGCTGCACAGATTTGAACATGATCCTGCAACAACAACATCATTAAGAGCAGTATAATTTGAGATCATCGTATTTTCATGCATAAGAACAACATCAAGCATCATCCTTGATTCAATTTTATAATCATGTGTTTTCAGGCGGGAGATGTTATCCAGTTCATCAATTTCCATAGACGCCATAAACCCGAGATGTCCTGTATTAACACCGAGCAGCGGCTTATCATATTCAGAAGCATAATGCGATGCTTTAAGGATAGTTCCGTCACCGCCGATCGCAATCACAGCTTCACACTCTGACGTGATCTTGTCCATATCGCCGTAATTTATAAAGCTTTCCCCTGAAAAATCCTTTTTATATTCGCTGTCAGTATAAACATCTATGCCCAGTTCATGAAGCTTCAGACAAAGCTTCTGCGCCGTAGGAAGCGCATTAGGTTTTGTAAAATTCGGGAATAAAACTATATTCATTTAAGTTTTGTCCTTTCTGCGAACATTCAGGAAAGCTTCATCAATGATACTCTCTGTATCAATACAATAAGTTCTGCCATCGCTGCGAACGATGTATGAAAGATATTCAATGTTGCCGTCACCGCCGCTTATAGGTGAAAAGTCAAGTGCCTTTACAGCAAGCCCATTCTGTGAAAAAAACACTGTCAGCTCATTCAAAACACGAAGATGAACTTTTCTGTCCTTGACAATACCATTTTTGCCTATATCGGGTTTTCCTGCCTCAAACTGCGGTTTTATCAAAACAGCAGCACTGCCATCCTTCATAAATTCGGAAAGCTTCGGGATTATCTTTTTCAGCGAAACGAAAGAAACATCTACGCTGAAGAAATCAGGATAAGGATCAAAATTCTCGGGAAAAAGCTCTGTGAAATTTGTCTTTTCCATATTGCATACACGTTTGTCAGCGCATAGTTTTTCATCAAGCTGACCGTGACCAACATCAACAGCATAAACGTATTCTGCACCATTTTGAAGCATACAATCAGTAAAACCACCCGTAGATGCCCCGATATCCATACATATCTTACCGTTAAGGTCAATACCGAATACATCAACAGCTTTTTCAAGCTTCAAGCCGCCTCTGCCAACATATTTCAGAACAGCTCCTCTGAACTCAACATTATCGTCATCCGTTACTTCAACAGACGGCTTCAATACAGCTCTTCCGTTTATGAAAACATCACCGTTTTTTATATGTTCTTTTGCTCTCTCACGGCTCTTTACTATTTTATTTTCAACAAGATAACAATCAATTCTCAATATTCTTCACCATATTACCGATAGTTTCCGTCATTGATTTTTTATCCATTTTAAAACGTTCCATCGTCTGTTCTATGCTTTCGTTCGGAATAAATCCGCTTGCAGCTACGATCTCATAGGAACCCTTGTAACCCATATCAAAAAGCTTTACAAGCAATTGTTCGGCAATTCCGTTTTTCCTGCTGCTTTCCTCATAGAAAATTATTTGCTTGTAGTTCATACAGATCAGCGCCGCTTCATCTTCGATCGGAAAGATTTTCACAAGCTTTAAAATGTCAAAATCTCCGGCATCACCGCTGCGGCTGATCTCCAGAACACGCTCAAACATTCTGCCAAACGTTATAACAAGACAATTGCTGTCAAAAGAAATATGACAGAATGTATCGGTATCGTACCTGTTATCGGTTATACCAAAGCTTTCATTTCCTTTCGGATATCTAACAGCCGCAAAACCGCTCTGATCATAGATAGCCGTTTTCAAACAAAGCTTCTGTTCCGAATAATTTGATGGAGAATAAATAGCAGCATTCGGTATTCCCGTAAGCATCGGAATATCAAAAATGCCCTGATGAGTTTCACCGTCTTCACCAATAAATCCTGATCTGTCTACAGCAAGAACTATGTGAGTATTATCTATCGCAACATCATGAATGATCTCATCATACGCTCTCTGCAAAAAGCTTGAATAAACAGCAAAAACAGGTATCTTCCCCTGTTTTGCCAGACCTGCAGAGAATGTTACAGCGTGTTCTTCGGCAATTCCGACATCAAAGAATCGCTTCGGAAAACTTGCGGAAAAATACTGCAGACCTGTTCCATACTTCATCGCAGCCGTCACAGCACATATCCTATCATCCGTTTCGGCATACTCACAAAGAGCTCTTCCGAAATTTTCCGAAAAGCTGTCATGATTTGAATTATCGGGATTATTCTTGGAATATCCGCTGCTTGGGATGCTGTGAAAAGCTCCCGGATTTTTTTCGGCAGGCTTAAAACCTTTACCCTTAACAGTATTAACATGAATGAATACAGGCTTATCTATCCTTCGAGCCATTCGGAGCGTTTCTTCTATTTTCTCTATGTTATGTCCGTCAACAGGACCGAGATATACAAAACCGAGATCTTCAAACATAGTTGAGTGATAAAGAACATTCTTTAAAGCGGATTTAGAAGAAAGAATTACATTTTTAATCGGTTTACCCACAACAGGTGTCTTATCGAGTGTATGTTCAATTGTCTTTTTTATATCAAGATAACGCTGATTTCCTCTTATTGAGGTAAGGTATTTTGCAAGCGCACCAACATTCTTTGAAATAGACATATCATTATGATTAAGAATGACTATTAAATTAGCTGCGCTTTTTCCGGCATTGTTAAGTCCCTCATAGGCAAGACCGCCGGTGAATGCTCCGTCACCGATTATTGCAACAGCACGATGCTCCATATCACCGTCCATGCGCATTGCCTCCGCCATGCCAAGAGCTGCGGAAATAGAATTGCTGCTGTGACCGCTCACAAAAGCATCATGTTCCGATTCATTCGGACGAATAAATCCTGATATTCCGCCTTTTTTTCGAAGCGTGGAGAATTTGTCATATCTTCCTGTAAGAAGCTTGTGTGCATAAGCCTGATGTCCAACATCCCAGACAAGCTTATCCTTCGGAGAATCAAATACTCTGTGCAGTGCGACCGTCAGTTCAACCGTTCCGAGATTAGAAGCAAGATGACCGCCGTTTTTAAGAACATTTTCAATAATACAGCGTCGTATATCTTTACAAAGTTCAACGCACTCCGAATGATCCAGCTTTTTCAGATCGCTCGGAAGCTCAAGATCTTTGAGTTTTATTTCACTTTTTTCCAAAACGTCCTCCGCCTTATATCTCAACAGGAATGATCAATGCAACAACAATGCCAAGAATTACTCCTCCGAGAACCTCAAATGGAGTGTGGCCGAGATATTCTTTAAAATCCTTTTGTTTTTTAGGTTTCTTGGAAGGCTTTGTATCATAATTCGGGATCTCTATGCCCTCCTCGTTAAAATACTTGTTCATACGGTTAAGCTGATGAGCGTGAAGACCTGCAGCACGTCTTACTCCCATAGCATCGTACATAACAATAAGCGCAACGATCAGCATAAGTGCAAATTCAACTGATTGCGGACCGCACAGACGATATGTTGCCACAGATGCGGAACATACCAATGAAGAATGTGAGCTCGGCATACCGCCCGAGCCTATAAGACGTTCAGCCTTAAAAGTTTTGTTCCTTATTGCATGAATGATAGTTTTTATGATCTGCGCTGCACACCATGAAATAACTGCTGCAGCAAGTGTATAGTTATAATACATCGACAATTCAGATCCCGTCCCTTCATTTTATTTCTTGACTTATTTTTTTCTTTCCAAAAGATAAGCGCTTATTTCCTTTAAAAACCAAACATCATCAAAATCCGACAATGCGCACATTGCATCATCTGTGAGCTTTTCGGCAAACTGCTGTGATGTCTTGACACCACTTCGTGCAGCAAAAGTATTCTTTTCATTTGAAGAATCGCTTCCAACAGGTTTTCCAAGCTCTTTTTCATCACCGATAATATCAAGCAGATCATCAACGATCTGAAATGCAAGCCCAAGACATTCTCCGAATTTTCCTGCCGCAGCAATCTTATCATAAGACTCTGCACATATACATCCCATTTCAGAAGCAGCTGCAATAAGCGCACCCGTTTTCAAGCGATACATCTCAAGCAGACTTTCCGAATCTGTGAGTTCACTTTGACAATTCGTATCAATGACCTGTCCGCCGATCATCCCCTGAACTCCGACAGCCTTTGTAAGACAGCGTATAAGCCGAACCTTAACAGTATCGGACAGCCTTTCATCGTTTGAAATAATCTCAAACGCTTTATTTTGCAATGCATCCCCTGCAAGCAGTGCAGTCGCTTCGCCAAAGGCCTTGTGACAGGATGGCTTCCCGCGTCTGAAATCATCATCATCCATACATGGAAGATCATCGTGAATGAGTGAAAATGCGTGTATCATCTCGATAGCACAAGCCGCAGAAAGCGCGTCAACAATATCACCGCCGCATATTCTGCAGAATTCCATGGCAAGAACAGCACGGACTCGCTTACCGCCTGCCGAAAGAGTGTACCACATTGCTTCGGCTATCTCTTTCTGCAAACCACAGTCTTTTAATTCTTCTTCTTTGTATTTTTCAAGCTCCAAATTGACTTTTTCGATATATTCATCAAGTCTGACCTTGTTTTCAGCTGATATACCGCTGATATTCGGCATAAAAATTCCCCTTATTATTATTCGTTGTCAACTGTGACAAGCATTTCAGCCTTGTCAAGCTCTTTTTTGCAGCCATCAATAAGCTTTGCGCCTTCTTTATAAAGCTTTATTGAATCATCAAGTGAGATGTCGTTATCCTCAAGTGCTGATATGATCTCGTCAATTCGTTTTATGGATTCTTCAAACTTCATTTTCTGCCCTTTCATTTTACAATTGCTTCGACTTCACCATCATGAAGCTTAACAGAAATATTATCTCCCGTTTTAAGCTCCAATGACGAGTGAACAAGCTTATCATCTTTGTAAACAAGAGAATATCCTCTCATCATTATCTTTATAGGACTTAAATTATCAAGTGCAGATATCTTTGCATTGAGTGCCGCACTTTTTAATTCGGTTTTTATCTTCAACAGCTCCTGAAGCCGATGTTTTCTCTCGTCCAGTATCTTTCTTGAATTCTCTATACGGTTTTCAGGTTTAGCTGAAACAAGTGATCTTTCACGATTTGAAAGCTGTAAGCGAAGAAATACAGTTTTATCAATGAGCCTTTTTTCAAGTACCTTCTGTGAAGCATTCAAGAAACTTATCAGTGATGAAAGCTCCGGCACTGCAAGTTCTGCAGCGGCTGACGGTGTGGGAGCACGAAGATCAGCAGCAAAATCAGCTATTGTTGTATCAGTTTCGTGTCCGACAGCAGATATTACGGGCGTTTCACAGTTAAATATAGTCCTTGCAACGCTTTCACTGTTAAATGCCATAAGATCTTCGAGCGAACCTCCGCCTCTTCCGACAATTATGATGTCGTTTTCGGCAATGTCAGCTCGTTTCAATGCTGAACAAATACTTTCCGGGGCATTTGCACCCTGAACAAGGCAAGGATATATAACTATTTCCGCTATCGGATAACGTCGTGATATGATATTAAGCATATCCTGGAGCGCCGCAGCTTCGATAGAAGTAACTATGCCTATTTTTATCGGAAATTCCGGAAGAGGTTTCTTTAAGCTCTCATCAAAAAGGCCCTCTGCGGAAAGCCGTTCTTTAAGCTGTTCAAAAGCAACATAAAGCGCCCCGATCCCATCAGGCTGCATATCATTTACATAAAGCTGATAAACTCCGTCACGCTCAAATACCTGAACATTTGCGGAAATTATAACTTTCATTCCTGATGAAGGAACAAAATTGAGCCGTGAAGCTGCACTTGCAAACATCACAGCTTTGATTGAGCTTGTACTGTCTTTAAGTGTAAAGTACAAATGTCCCGACTTTGTATGATTGGTGAAATTCGATATTTCACCGCTTATAAGTATCCCTTTCAGCTGTTTATCCTCTTTCATTCTGAAAGCGATATACCTATTAAGCTGACTTACAGTAAGCAAACTGCTCATAATGCTTTCTCCTTGATCGCCGCAAAGACAGCCGTTCCTACAGCATTATCGCAGGAAAAATCGGGTTCGGCAAAAAATGCGTTATACTTTTGCAAAAGCTTATCCCGGATAAGCTTATCGGACATTACTCCGCCTGCATATACTATCGGGATATTACCGCAGCTTTCCAATGCAAATTCTGTCATTGCATAAATTGTCGAAAAGATGAAGCTCAAACAATAATTTGCTATATCTTCTTTCTTCTCGCCGTCTTCAAGCATTTTTCGGCACTTGTTTTCAAGCCCCGATAAACAGCAATCGCCATTTTTCAGCGTAGGCTTTGGCTTGTATTTCTTATCACTTTCTGAAGCAAGCTTTTCAAGCTCCTTGCCGCATGGAAATTTCAATCCAAGCATCAATCCTGCACGGTCGATCGCTTGTCCTGCCTTGATATCAAGCGAAGAACCTATCTCCGTTATATCAAATACACTTTCCTTATTCGGAGTGACAAGCAAACAATCGGTCGTTCCTCCGCTGACATGAAAGGCGATGAATCTCTCATTCAAAAGATCAAGCTTATTTGAGGAAAAAAGCGCTGCAAGTATGTGTCCTATCTGGTGTGAAGTTTTATGCACAGGTATCTTGTTCACGGCGCCGAGCGACTCCGCCAGACCCTCACCGCATAGAAAACACGGCATATAAGAGCCCTCGATATTTCGTGGACGAACGGAAACACCTACAGCGTCCGGCATTATCTGCATATTTTCAAACAGCTTTGAAACCATTTCAGGAAGCTGCTTTGTGTGATGAAAAACAGCATCGCTCTGACGCAGACCAAGCTCCCCTTCTTTAACCGGAAGAAGCTTCTTATACTGCATCGCTTCCATGGTATCTGTACTGACCAGAGCTGCGGAAGTTGTATAGTTACTGGTATCTAATCCGAGATAAACCGGCATTATTCTTCTGCGCCTTCCTTGTTTTCAATTCCCTTTGCAACAACTCCGAGAACACCGTTGATGAACTTAACATCGGGAGTATATGTGAATTTCTTTGCAAGCAGTACAGCTTCGCTTATCGCAACATTGGTAGGAACTTTTTCATCATAAAGCATCTCATATATTGCAATACGAAGAACAGCAATGCTTACCTTCGGGATTCGTGAGAACTGACGCTTTTCGCTGTTAGCTGCAATGATCTCATCTATCTCCGCCGCCTTTTCGTCAACAGCCGCAAAAAGCTTTTCGCACTCCTCATCCATTTCAAACTCATCTACCTCATAAGCCGCATCAATAATAGCATCGACGGGATCATCGGTAAAAAGCTTTTCAAATGTCAGAAGAAAAGCTGCCTCTCTGATTTCACTTCTTTTCAAAATTTTCAAATCCTTTCATTTTATGTACAGCAAAGCAAGCCCTATATCAGTTAAACTGAAAAGAGCTTGCTTTACATATTACTTTTCATTATCAAATGATATCCCGTCAACAATGACATTAACCTTATTAACTATAATTCCTGTCATATTCTGGATATCATTCTTAACCTTGCTCTGTATTTTCTCGGCAACATGCTTTACCTTGCTGCTGTAAGCAACAATAACATTCACAGTGACCTCGATCGAGCCGCTTTCACCTTTAATAGCAATGGCAGAACCATTCTTTTTATCAAAAATGCTGCTGAAATTTATCCTGCTGTTTGTTATGCCGCTCACGCCCTCAACGGACTTGACCGCTAATTCAACTATTTTGGTAACAACATCTTCCGAGATCTTGATGGTGTTTGTCTGAGTGTCATTGATCTTATCCATTTGATAAACCTCCTCGCCGAATTGGCTGACGATCTATCAGGATAATTCTCAAGGTCAGCCATCTGAAAATATCTATGCCATTATATTATAGCAGATATTTTCAAAAAGTACAACTACTTTACCTCAAAAATTCTAATATTTTCTGCGGGAATTGTAACCTCTGTTAACAAAATATCCTTAATTTGAGCAGCTTGTGCAGCTTCAAGTCCCTCCGACTTTACAACAATATTAGCTGTACTGTCGTTGAGATAAACAACACAATCACTGAATCCCTGCGCTTTGATGAGATTTTCGATCTTACTTTCACTCTCGGAAAGCTTTGAAAGCGTAATTGATTCATTTGTATAAGTCGCTGTTTCCTCATCGGAAAGGTCGCCGCCGTTAAGTATCACAGAAAGAGTTTCCACTGCTTCATCCCTGCTTGTCATACGGCTTAAACGAACCTGCGCAAAATAATCACTTGCACCCTCTGCACTTACAAAAGCAGCGTCACCGTAATTTGCCGAATCAGCGGCCTGTGCATCACTGTTCATAACATTTTGAGCAATTTCATCATCTGATGATGACAACGCATAGTTCATATATACTGCAATGCCGAGTATAAGTGTTAGACACGCAAGTATGATCTGCTTTTTTCCGATAATTAGATTCAGTCTTTTCATTGTTATATGCCTCCTGTTATTTCATTTCAGCAACATATACTCTGCTGCTTGGAATTTTTAGTGCGGTCGATACCGCTTTGTACACTTTTTCACATATCTTCGGATCATCCCCTCCCTCACATACAATCACAATACCGCTTATCTCGGGTACCTTAACCTTTTTTACCAGCGCCTCCTTTGAAGATCCGCTGTCAATAATAACAATTTCATTTTCCGTGCTGCTTGTACCCTGCTTGTATTTTTCAGCAAAAACATATTCCTCTGTTGAAGAAACATTGACAAGCACCTTTGCCTTGCCGACACCTTCGATGGACATAAGTATCTCCGAAAGGCGGCTTTCCGTACATTCAATAAATGTATCTGCGGCCTGAAACTCAACATCGGTATCACTGACAGTTTTCTTATCCTTATCATCCGAAAAATCAGCAAAAACGATCATTACCATAATAATAAGTCCTGCCGATATAAGTATTTTCGGGAAAATCGGTTTTTCAGAAAACTCCTTTAGGCGTTTCAGTATCTCATCCTTTTTCATTCAATATACTCCTCGATTTTTACAAGTGTATCTTCCCCTGTTTCTTGTTTTACTATGTCAACTGCCTCAGCTCCCTGTGCTGCATTCTCTGCAGCAATTTTTACCTCATTAATAGATATGCTGCCGCTTTCGGAAATATTAATACTTGTCTTGATTTCTTTCACTTCGATGTTATTCTCTGCAAGAATATCATATAACCTGCTGCTTATGTTCCTCTCGACAGAACCCTTAAAATAATCAAGAGTTTTATCAGGGCTTATAGTAATATTTTCATTTATAACATCAACACTTTCGGTCGTATCGGAAATTTTTTCTATGCTGCTTATTAAAGGCTTTGAAAGCGTTAAAACAAAAATCAGCGCAAAGATCATCCTCATCTGTTTCGAATATTTTTCCGAAGGGTAAACCGATTCAAAAATATTCATCACCACAGCCAGCATTCCTGCCGATATTATTACAAGCTGTATTTCGTTCATTTTTCATCTCCATTTATGATACATCAAGTCCCGTCATCATCATTACCGCTGTCGAAATAATCAGCATCATACCAAAACAAACCAGAAGGCTTATCACCATTGAAAGTACCGATGATGAATTGTGCAGCAGAGTCTTTATCCCTTTTATCCCGAACATACCGCTTATGATCTCTGCTATGCTGAATGAGAGCTTTACAAGCACTACTTCAATAAGCGCAGGAGCAATCGAAACAAAAATGACCGCTATTCCGAAAAAACCTACACCGCCTCTTAATATGCCAAGACTTGCTTTCAGTGTAGTATAAGCATCGGCGACAGCACCGCCTATTACGGGTATGCAGTTTGAAGCAAGATACTTTGCAGCCTTTACTCCGATCGTATCTGCAGATGCTCCGATAATGCTTTGCAAAGAAAGCAAGCCGATGAAAACAGTCATTATCAATCCAAGTATGACCTTTACAGCCTTGCTTATCATATCCGTAATGCTTGCTATATCAAAAGCTCCATTGATAGATTGAATTATTCCAAGCGCAGTGCATATTGAAACCAACGGCATAAGATAGTTTGCCGCAGCTACAGTTACAAAATCGGAAAATATGACCATTACCGCACTGTACGCAGATGCAGAAGTTATACAACCCGATGAAGCCATTATTCCTGAAAAAACAGGAATATACGAAATCACAAAGTCACTTCCGCTGTAAAGCGTGTCCGATGCAGTTTTAACACATTTTACGATCGGGTCGGAGATGATACCTACGGCTATAAGAACACAGATTGTCCCATAAACGCTTGACACCGACTTGTTATCAATGCAGCTTCCGAAATTTTCAACTATCGACCCTGCAATTATAACTGCAAACAGCATAACAAGCAGACGGAGCGGATAATTGATCTTATCCTTGACTTGTCCTGCCATATACTCTATCACATCGGATGGACTGATGTCCTTGACCGCATCGACATTATCCGCAGAAATTCCTTTGTCAGCTATAAAATCTTCCGCATCATAAGGAACCTTTTCATCTAAAGCCGAAATATCAACACCTATTTCTGAAGCAATATCATCCTCGGCATAAACAGGAATAAAAAGAAAAAACATAAGCGAAAATACCAACGGTACCATGAAAGCTATTTTTTTCAAACTTTTCACCGTCTTTCTTATGTTCCAGAAAACGAAATAATGATCTCAACTGCCTGTTCAAAAAGTGGAATAGCCGTTACCATCAAACCGACTCTTCCTGCAAGCTCTGCCTGTGAGGCGAGAAGGTTTTCTCCGCTATCCTTGCAGATATCCGCCGCGAACTGCGATATATAACATATCCCCGTTGCTTTAAAAAGAATATTCAAATGATCGGAATCCGCATCGGAACGTTCAAATATTTCCCGTATGCTTTCGATCAGCGGCGAGATATACACAAATATAAACGAAAGAACCATTACTGCCGCAGCTGTCCTGACATATAACGAATATTCATGTGAATTTCTGTCAAAAAGCCTGCATATAACTGTTGATACAATACAAATTGACGCTATTTTCACGATATCCATATTTCAGAACCCAAAAACAGATTTAACCGTTTCAAATAAAGACGCTATCTCGTCTATTATCACTAACAGAACCACAATTAGTCCAGCGATTGTCACAATAAGACCGTATTCTTCACGTTCCGATTTTTTCAGAATCATATTCAACACTGCAACAATGATCCCAACACCTGCAATTTTGAAAATAATATCAAGATTCATTTTTCCCTCCGCGATCAGATGAACATTATCACAATAAATGCTCCGCCAAGTACTCCAAGCGAACGATAAAGCTTTGATTTTCTGCAATAATCCCCATCGGCTGATCTTATCATTTTTTCTATCTCAAGCTTCTCATATCTGATCGAATTCAACTGTCCGCTTACATCACTTTTCCCAAGCTTTCTGCCTATGTCTTTTATGAACTCTATCTCCTCATTGGTCAGGAAATTATACTGCTGACACTCAACTGAATTTTCC
>JBJFFR010000136.1:0-9040 GCA_051891935.1 Oscillospiraceae bacterium | reverse complement strand
AAGCCACTTGGTCGCTTCCGCAGAAGCGAAACTCCCTAAACTATGGCATATAATCTGCATCAAAAGCGAAATCACTAACAAATCAAAAAGCGCAATTCACGATCAAAAGGTAAAACAGAACATGAGAAATCATTCTGAAAACCAATAATTCGTGAATTGCGCTTGTTCTTTTTTCCTAAAACCAACTATCCTTGAAGCGTAAATAGACGAACGCAGTGAGTGTATTTACGCTTCAACACTGTATGAGCAGCTATGGGAAATGAACGTGAAAACATAGAGCAAAGCAAGCATTTTCACACTAACGGAACAAACCGCAGAAATAACTCACCAGAAGTAGATCACCTTAAGCTCGGGCAGATTTTCCTTTATCCATAAGCATTGAGCGTCCGTTATCGGCATATCGCAGTAATTGTTTACCAGAATATATTGGAGATTTTTCATTCCCTTTACACACTTGAAAAAATCATCGGGCTCGTCAACTGTCCAGTTAAACTCAATTGCCCTTACTCCGTCCATTTCGGAAAGAAAATCAAGGTCGTCTGTTATCGGCAGACTCAAAAATTCAATCCCGTCCATGTCCGCAAGACCCGACGGGTCGGCTATGCTTCTAAAGGTAAGTGCTTTCAGATTTTTATACTTTTTAAGACCGTCCGCATTCTCAAGGTCATAATGAATAAAAAGCGTTGTAATGTTCGGAAGCTCGCAACACTTTTCCAGTTCTTCTTCGCTGAACACCGATACAGAGGAGTCGTATTTGTACAAGTGATTATACTCTCCCATTGTTATCCAATTTTCCACACAGAATTCCTCGCGCGTCATAAGCGGCTTGGACGAACGTCTTTCTATCGGGTCAAGCGTCACTTCAAACGCCTTTTCGCTGACTTGCTCCTCTGCAAGCTTGTAAAGGTCGATAATCTCGACAAGCTCATATCCGTCCATTGCTTCAAGTATATGTATGTCGTTATCCGTGCTTTCTTCAAGATAGTATTGACCGTTCAGCGTTCCGTATTGAAGCGATAAGGCTTCATCTATTCCAATATTGTTTATAAAGCCTATTTGATTATCTTCAACATACCCGTCAAGCGGTTCAAGACGGTGAAATTCGGAATAACCCATGTTTTCTTCGCCAAGCCTCGAAACAACATAAAAATCGCAGTCATTTTCCTTGTCATAAAAATGATATAGCTCCCCATTGAACCAAGTTGGAAATTCCCAGCGGTACCGATAGCTAAATGTTTCTATGGTTGCAGAGCCATCGTAAATGTTGATAGCTTCGGGAACACCGTCAAAATTTATATCAAGCATAAACCTGCCGAGCATATATTCGGAAACTGGTTGAAGATAACGCATAGCTATCTCTGCGGTCGGCTTTTTGAGATAGGATATATCATAATAGGAACTTGTTCCGAGCGAATATATCGGCTCAAACATTTTCACCTTGCAGTTATCATTGACAAAATAATCGCCGACTTTCTTTATGCTCTGCGGAAGTAAAATTTCGGATAGTTTGGTGTGATGAAAAGCTTTTGCGCCTATGCTTTCAAGCCCCTCGTTAAGCTTGATATCAACAAGTCCCGTGCTGTAAAATGCACCTTCGCCGATCTCCGTAACGCTTGACGGTATTTCCATATAGCTGATCTGATCGCATCCCTCAAATGCGCATTTTCCAATGGTTTTCAGCGTGGAAGACAGGCTGACCGAACGGAAAGTATGGTGTGAAAAGGAATATTCGCCAAGAGTTTCCACACCCTCGGGAACAACATATTCTGCGTCACAGCCGAAAGTATAAACAATAGTCTTTCTATCCGCCGTGAACAACACTCCGTCATCTACAATAAAGTTTCCGCCGTCTGCGACCTCTATGCTTTCCAGCCAAAGAAAATATGTAAGTTCCGATGTGTCAAGCTTTTCAAGTGTAGATGGGATAACTATTTTTGTTATTTCGTCAGAAACAAAGAAAGGGAGTTCCTTCATACCCTCGGGAAATATCACTTCTTTTGCGTATGAATCCAAAAACATATCATGGGAGAAACCGATAACGGGCTGACCGTCGATCTCGAGCGGTACAACAGCTGTTTTATCCCTTCCGATGTATTTTTTCAGAAAGATGCCGCTATCGGTTCGATCGAATATGAATGGTATTTCAGTTTCATTTGAATCCGCATTTTCATCCGAAACCGAAGTTTCTGCCGAAGATATTATTTCAGCTGAATTTACGGTAACATCCTCTATATCGTTATTCCCGTTCGTGCAGGAGCAAAAAGCAAATACCGGTGCTGTCAATGCAAATAAAACTGCAATAAAACGTTTTTTCATACCGTCAAAACCCCTTTATATAATGCGTAATTCGTAATGCGTAATTACATTTTGCTGGAAAATTCATAAAAGCTGTAAGGGACAGTTCCCTAAAATTAATTCTTTTAATTATTATAAGTTTTTGTGGTAAATATTTCAATAACAGAATGGTTACAAATAATATCAATTTATTTTAGACGATACGAAACCGCATCCACGATTTTACGGTAAATCCACAATTCATAATAATTACGCATTACGCATTATAAAAGTCGCATCAAAAAAACTTTTAAAAACCTCTTGAAATAATCAGATTTATGGTGTATAATATAAGAAACATTTGTTTTGATGATTCTGACAATTTAGGAGGAGCAATATGGAAGATATTAAAAATGTCCACGCAGGACATAGGCAGCGTATGAAGGAAATGTTCCTCAAAAACGGCTTTAACGGCTTCAGCGAACATCAGATAATGGAAATGCTGCTGTTTTATACCTATCCGAGAATTGACACAAACGAAATTGCACATAATCTTATTAACCGATTCGGCGGTATCTGCGGCGTTTTTGACGCTTCGATCGAGGATCTTGTGAATATCGGCGGCGTTTCGCTCAATTCAGCCGTGCTTATAAAAATGATACCCCTCTCAATGAGAGCTTATAATATGTCGAAAACCGAACACTGCGTCTTTGACAATACGGACAAGCTTTGCGAGCTTTTCAAAGGCTGCTTTCCCGGGGATTCAAAGGAGTGCTTCTATGTCGCAGCGTTTGACGATGACCTGCGGCTGGTAAGAAATTCTCTCGTCTGCAAGGGAGGACCGTCCTCCGCACCCGTTGATCTGCGTAAGCTTGCGGAAATAGTTCTGCAATCGGGAGCGTCGCTCGTTGCTGTCGCACATAACCACCCGAAGGGCAGCTGTCAGCCGTCCGATACGGATGTTATGACAACAAGACGGATAGCGGCGTTCCTCTCATCGTTCGGAGTGCGCCTGCTCGATCACGTTGTTGTCGGAAGGGACGGCGTTGTTTCGATGAGAAAAAGCGGAATGCTTTCGGGAATACGATGAAAGGAAAACGCTATGGATTTTAAGCTTCATTCAAACTATACCCCTGCAGGCGACCAGCCGAAGGCTATAAGTCAGCTTGTCGAGGGCGTTAAAAATGGATATAAGGAACAGACGCTTCTCGGCGTTACAGGCTCGGGCAAGACCTTTACAATGGCGAACGTTATCGCACAGCTCAACCGCCCTGCGCTCGTTTTTGCACATAATAAAACGCTCGCCGCACAGCTTTGCTCCGAATTCAGAGAGTTTTTTCCCGAAAATGCGGTAGAATACTTCGTTTCCTACTATGACTATTACCAGCCCGAAGCGTATATACCCTCGACCGACAGCTACATCGAAAAGGACTCCGCGATCAATGACGAGATAGACCGACTCCGCCACAGCGCAACGTTCGCACTTGCCGAGCGGCGTGACGTTATAATCGTTGCGTCCGTTTCCTGCATATATACACTCGGTTCGCCGATCGACTACCGTACAATGGTGGTTTCAATCCGTCAGGGCGCACAGATGTCAAGGGAAGAGCTGCTTGCAAAGCTCGTTTCCATACAGTATGAAAGGAACGATTTAAGCTTCACCCGAAATAAGTTCCGTGTAAGGGGAGATACCGTCGAGATCTTTCCTGCAGGCGCAACGGACACAGCTATCCGTGTTGAATTCTTCGGAGATGAAATTGACCGTATCTCCGAATTTGCGCCGCTCACGGGCAACGTTACCGCAACCGTTTCACACGCCGCTATCTATCCTGCTTCGCACTATGTTATCTCAAGGGAAAAAATGAGCGGCGCAATAGGCGAGATAGAACGTGAGCTTGAAGAGCGTGTAAAATACTTCAAGGACAACGATAAGCTCATCGAAGCACAGCGTATCGAACAGCGCACACGCTATGATATCGAAATGCTTGAAGAGATCGGCTTCTGCAAGGGCATCGAGAACTATTCACGAATACTTGCAGGCAGAGAGCCGGGAAGCATACCCTATACCTTGCTCGACCACTTCCCCGAGGACTTTCTGCTTTTCGTGGACGAAAGCCATGTTTCGCTGCCGCAGATACGTTCAATGAGCGCAGGCGATAAGGGAAGAAAAACGACCCTCGTTGACTACGGCTTCCGACTTCCGTCAGCGTTCGATAACCGACCGCTCACCTTTGACGAGTTCTATGATAAGGTAAATCAGGCGATATTCGTTTCCGCAACGCCCGGACCGTTTGAGCGTGAAAAGTCCGAGCAGATCGTTGAACAGGTAATTCGTCCGACAGGTCTTGTCGACCCCGAGATAATCGTCAAGCCCGTTCAGGGTCAGATTGAAGACCTCCTGCTTGAAATAAATGAAAGAACGGCAAAGGGCGAGCGTGTTCTCGTCACAACGCTTACGAAGAAAATGGCGGAAGACCTCACCGCTTACCTTGAAAAAATGGATGTAAAGGTGCGCTATATGCACTATGATATCGACACTATCGAGCGAATGGAGATAATCCGTGACCTGCGACTGGGCGAATTTGACGTTCTTGTCGGTATCAACCTCCTGCGTGAGGGTCTTGACATACCCGAGGTTTCACTTGTTGCTATCCTTGACGCAGACAAGGAAGGCTTCCTGCGTTCCGAAAGCTCACTTATCCAGACGATAGGCAGAGCCGCAAGAAACGCAGGCGGTCAGGTCATAATGTACGCCGACAGCGTTACACGTTCAATGGAAAACGCAATAATGGAAACCGAACGCCGCCGCAAGCTGCAGCTTGACTACAACGAAAAGCACGGAATCAAGCCGAAAACTATTATAAAGGATGTCCGTGAGGTCATAAAGATCTCGTCCAAGGCGGAAACGGACGGAAAGACCTCAAAGCAGAAACAGAAGCAGATGTCCGCCGCAGAAAAACAGGCTCTTATCGAGAAGCTCACCGCAGAGATGAAGAACGCCGCAAAGCTTCTTGAATTTGAACACGCCGCTTATCTGCGTGACAGGATAAATGAGTTAAAGGGAAAGAAGTGACATATTATGGCTTTTGACTTCAAGAAAGAATACAAGGAATTTTATATGCCGAAGTGCAAACCCGAGCTCGTGAACGTTCCGAAGATGAACTACATTGCCGTTCGGGGAAAAGGCGACCCCAACGAAAAGGACGGCGCATATCAGAAGGCTATCGGCGTCCTTTACGCCGTTGCATATACGATAAAAATGAGCTATAAAGGCTCGCATAAAATTGACGGATTTTTTGAGTATGTCGTTCCGCCGCTCGAAGGCTTCTGGTGGCAGGACGGGATAAATGGATTTGATTACGGCAGCAAGGATAAATTCAACTGGATATCCGTGATAAGGCTGCCCGATTTCGTGACGGAGAAAGACTTCCGCTGGGCGGTCGAAGAAGCGTCCGCAAAGAAGAAGCTTGACTGCTCCGCTGCGGAATTTCTCACCGTTGAGGAAGGACTTTGCGTTCAGATAATGCACATCGGGTCGTTTGACGATGAACCTGCAACGGTCACGCTTATGGACGAATTTCTGGCGCAGAACGGCTATGAAAACGACATCAATGACGTTCGTCTTCACCACGAGATATATCTTTCGGACGCACGGAAAACTGCTCCCGAAAAGTGGAAGACCGTTATCCGTCACCCAATAAAGAAAAAGAATGATTGAGAGGAAAAATCAGAAAATGCCAACCGACAAAATAATCATAAAAGGCGCAAGGGAGCATAACCTTAAAAACGTTGATCTTGAAATTCCCCGTGACAAGCTCGTTGTAATGACGGGACTGTCGGGCAGCGGAAAATCCTCGCTTGCGTTCGATACGATCTATGCCGACGGACAGCGCCGCTATATGGAAAGCCTTTCTTCCTATGCAAGAATGTTCCTCGGACAGATGGAAAAGCCCGATGTTGACAGCATCGAGGGACTTTCTCCGGCAATTTCCATCGACCAGAAAAGCACCTCGAACAATCCCCGTTCAACGGTCGGAACCGTCACCGAGATCTACGACTATCTCCGACTTCTCTATGCAAGAATAGGCATTCCGCATTGCCCCGTCTGCGGCAGGGAGATAAAGCAGCAGACCGTTGACCAGATCGCCGATATGATAACATCGCTCCCCGAGGGTACAAAGCTCCAGATACTTGCCCCCGTCATAAGAGGACGAAAGGGAGAGCATACAAAGGAGCTTGAACGTGCGAAAAAATCGGGTTATGTCCGTGTCCGCTGCGACGGTATAATCTACGATCTGAGCGAAGAGATAAAGCTTGAAAAAAACAAGAAGCACAACATTGAAATCGTTGTTGACCGTCTTGTGATAAAAGAGGGGATAACCTCACGCCTTACCGACAGCGTTGAAACCGCTTCGGCAATTTCGGGCGGTATCGTGATCGCTGACGTTATCGGCGATAAGGAAATGCTTTTTTCGCAGAACTACGCCTGCCCCGAGCATAACATCTCCATTGAGGAGCTTACGCCGAGAATGTTCTCGTTCAATAACCCGTTCGGAGCCTGCCCAAAATGTACGGGTCTGGGCGTTTTCCGAAAGATCGACCCCGACCTCGTTATCCCGAACAAGGAGCTTTCGATCAGGCAGGGCGCAATAAAAGCAACAGGCTGGAACACCTTGAGCGATGATTCCATTGCAATGATGTTCTATAATGCGATCGCGGATGAGTTAAATATCTCGCTCGATACACCCGTAAAAGATCTCCCGAAGGAAGCCGTTGATACTTTTCTCTACGGCACGGGCGAAAAGAAGCTGAAAATCGTGCGCTCCAATATGTACGGCGGCGGAACCTACTACCAGCCGTTTGAGGGCATCGTGAACAACCTACAGCGCCGCTATAACGAAACAAGCTCCGAGTACAGCCGCTCCGAAATTGAGGACTGTATGAGCGAGGTTCTCTGCCCCGACTGCCACGGAAACCGACTTAAACCCGAAAGCCTTGCCGTAACAGTCGGCGGAAAGAACATCTCCGAGCTTACCGATATGTCCGTAAGCGAATGTGTTGACTTCTTCTCAAAGCTCCAACTTACAGAAACACAGCAGCTCATCGGCGAACGCATCATAAAGGAGATCAACAGCCGACTTGGCTTCCTCAAAAGCGTCGGACTTGAATACCTCACACTCTCACGCTCGGCGGCAACCCTCTCGGGCGGCGAAAGCCAGCGTATCCGACTTGCAACGCAGATCGGCTCGTCGCTTGTCGGTGTGCTTTATATCCTCGATGAACCCTCTATCGGACTTCACCAGCGTGATAACGACAAGCTTATCTCAACGCTGAAAAGGCTCCGCGATTCGGGAAATACCGTTATCGTCGTTGAACACGATGAGGACACAATGAGAAGCGCCGACTATATCGTCGATGTAGGCCCATACGCAGGCGTGCACGGCGGCGAGATCGTTGCAGCAGGAACGGTCGAGGATATCGAAAAAAGCGAGCGCTCCATAACGGGTCAGTATTTGAGCGGCAAACGGTTCATCCCCGTCCCGACCGAGCGCAAAAAGGGGAACGGGGAGTTCCTGCGTATTTACGGCGCTGCGGAAAACAACCTTAAACATATCGACATTGAAGTTCCGCTCGGCATACTGACCTGCGTAACGGGCGTTTCGGGAAGCGGAAAATCCTCACTCGTCAACGAGATAATATATAAGCACCTTGCCGCAAAGCTCAACCGTGCAAAACTCCGTCCGGGAAAATTCGACCGAATGGAAGGACTGGAAAACCTTGATAAGGTCATCGCCATTGACCAGTCGCCGATAGGAAGAACTCCACGTTCAAATCCTGCGACCTACACGGGCGTTTTCAACGATATTCGTGAGCTTTTCGCAGGAACAAACGACGCAAAAATGAAGGGCTACGGTCCCGGACGCTTCTCCTTCAACACAAAGGGCGGCCGATGCGAAGCCTGCGAGGGCGACGGTATCATAAAGATCGAAATGCACTTCCTGCCCGATGTTTTTGTTCCGTGCGAGGTCTGCAAGGGCAAACGCTATAACCGTGAAACTCTCGATGTTTACTACAAGGGCAAGAATATCTACGATGTCCTTGAAATGACGGTCGATGAGGGCGTTGAGTTCTTTGCAAATATCCCCAAGATCGCACGGAAGCTCAAAACTCTGCAGGAGGTCGGACTCGGATATATAAAAATAGGTCAGTCCTCAACAACGCTTTCGGGCGGCGAAGCGCAGAGAGTAAAGCTTGCGACCGAATTGTCAAAGCGTGCAACGGGCAGAACGTTCTATATCCTCGATGAACCGACAACGGGACTTCATACTGCCGATGTCCATAAGCTTATCGAGGTGCTGCAGCGGTTGACCGAGGGCGGAAACACCGTTCTTGTTATCGAGCATAACCTCGATGTGATAAAAACAGCCGACCATATCATCGACCTCGGCCCCGAGGGAGGAGTAGGCGGCGGAACGCTCGTAAAATGCGGTACTCCCGAGGAGATCGCAGCGTGTGAGGAATCTTATACGGGAAAGTATCTGAAAAAGTATCTGAAATAAGAAAGAGATTGTTAATACAAAAAAGCAAAAGTTTCGTCCACCTTTTCAAAGGTGGTGGGTGTCCAGAGGGCAAAGCCCTTGGTCGCTCTCCGCAGAGAGCGAAACACCCTAAACTTTAGCGAGAAGCTTTCAGCAATAGCGAAATCACTAACAAATCAAAAAGCGCAATTCACGAAAAGAAAGTTAAATCAGAACGTGAGAAATCG
>JBJFFR010000135.1:0-9087 GCA_051891935.1 Oscillospiraceae bacterium | reverse complement strand
AGATATTGACCGATACAATCAGATGTGCTTTGATGCTTGTCAGGATTTGCAGGATCTGGCTAAGCGATTAAAATCTTCGGACAATAAGAAATAGTTAAATAACGAAAGGCTATGTTACCTTTTATGTCTGTTAATAATGCAAAAACATAGGACAGACCGTTATTTGAGCCTGTCCTAAAAAATTTGTTAATCGTCTATATAATTAGTCTTATACACACACATTTTATTACCTTCTGTGTAGCACAAGTCCATATAGGAGGCTATGCGTGAAACAGCGTCATAGCTGATAAGCTTTTCACTTATGGCTGTTTCTATGTCGGTGAATGTGCCGTCTTTATATGCAAGCATTTCAAACATACCGCTTGGGAGCATTACATCAACATACGGGTAACAATCGCAGTCATCATCGGGGATATCCATTATCTGCAGGCTATATTCTCTTAAATCATCCGTATAGCTGTCAGAAGGACACATCACCAGCAGCATATAACCGTTGTCATTTCCGTAGTAAAACTGCCCTGTGACACGATCGGCAGTAATCTCCCTGTTATCCCTTGCCGACACATAGGCAGCGTAATCCGAGCGAATACGCCTGTCGGTTTCTCTGTCAAGAACTGTGGGGGTCATATAGGCGGTGGTTTCGTCAGTCTGTACCGTTTCGGAATTATCCGAAACTGCTATCCAGCCCATTTCTTCAAGATCGTAAAGTATTTCGGCAGGAATATCCGATATATCTCCCTCCGACAGCTTTTCTATGCTGCAAAAAGTGGTCATTGCAGGATATGTTTCAAGCAAAATGCCGTGAACTGCTTTAACTCTGTCACCAACGGAAAATTCGGAGAAAACGCCGTTATCACCGTCCTCCGGAGTTAACTCCGTGGGGCCGTAATTATCTATGATAAGCAAATAGCTTCCGTTGGTGCAAGGCAAAAAGAAGCCCTCGGATTCCATTGTGACATCTTCGATTTTCTCTGTTTCACTGACCTCTGCTGTTGATATTTCATATCCTTGTCCAACAGTTTCGCTGAATGTTATGGGATTTCCGTCAGAATCCCAATAATTCGCTCCGTCCATATTATCCGATACAGAGCTTTTTCCGCAAGCTGTCAAGCAAGTTACAAGAGCTAAGATTAAAAGTGCATTTTTATAACGCATATAAATTCCTCCATATTGAAAATACTCTTTTTAAGGTTTCTGTATATAAAACAATCTGATGCACAAAATTTTTTCATAATAACTATAATTTCGGCGCATTATACAGCTTAACCACCGTTATATTTAAGTAAAATAACCAAAATTATGGTGTAGCAGGGCGGTTAGGTATCATTACATTCGTTTCTGTCATAGGATAGTTTATTGCATAGTTCAGCATTATTTCTTCTTTATTTTCTCGACTATCGTGAGCAAAATTAACGAAGTTATGCCATACAATATAGTTACCTAAATACTTGGTCGAAACTCCATTAAACTTTTTTATGAAGTCTTTGAGCCTACTATGATAGTTGTTAATATGTTGAATATGATAGCTTCCTTTTTTACCCTTGCCACCCGATATTTGCACAAGTTCTATCTTATTATCCTTTGAAAACTTTTGATATGCCTTTTCTCCGTCAGTGCAAAGAATAGCACTGCTTGTTATTCTTCCGTCAAAAACCTTGTGCATTGTTGATACCGTAGGTTTTCCAAGCGTTGCAGGTTTTCCAACAGAAAGTCCGTCCTTATTCACGGCACAAGGAACGCATACTTTATCCTTTGAAAGTCCACGCTTTTTTGATTTTCCACCTCTTGAATGGCGTTTACGGGGCATTACAAAGGTCTTGCTTTTCTTATGATTACCCTTGAAAGACTGCTTGAAATATGTTTCGTCAGCTTCTACGATACCATCAAGTTCTACTTCGTTCATCATATTTGTAAGAGCGTCAAGAATTTTATGTCTCCAACGGAAAGCCGTATTCTTATGAATACCACATTCATCAGCAGACTGACGAACAGTAAAACCATTTATCATACAGTTAATGTATTTCTGCCAAGTAGTAAGGTCTTTTCGTGTACCCGATACAATAGAATTTGTGGTTATTGTAAAGTAATGTTTGCAATCATTGCAATAATATTTCTGTGTGTTATACTTATCCTTACGATGCCCGTCCTTCTTAACATTAAGACTGCCACACAGAGTACAATGACAATGATTATTAGCATAACGCTTTGCCGTTAATAAAGCCTTTATATCGGATGGCTGCCCTAATAACTCTTTATCTACTTTTTTGAGCAACTTTCTCAATTCAGTTTTTGTCAAATCTTTAAGCATATTCTCTATATCTTTTAATGTTGCCACTCTAATTCCCTCCGATACAAAATAGACTTTTGCTATCATATATATCGGCATAAATTGGCAAAACTTTAGCATATAACAGACATTAAAGGTGACATAGCCTAACGAAAAAGGCGTACATCTTTCGTTTAGGTGTACGGCTTATGTAATTGATATTACAATTCTATTATGCTTTTTTCAAAGGACATATATTGATTTATAAGCTGAAAGGTGTTATAATTTAACATAAAATATTGCAGATAGGTTGCAGGATATATTGGAGGTATTAAATGAATACAGTTAAAACAAAATACGGCATAATACAAGGTATCGTTGAAAATGGATATACAATTTTCAAGGGCATACCTTATGCAAAACCGCCGATTGGAGAACTGCGTTTCAAACCACCGCAAGAACCCGAAAGCTGGAATGGGGTATTTTACGCAGATACTTTTCCGCCTGCCTGTATGCAGACACCGCCACCCGAAGATGATTTTTATTATAAAGAATTTAATACACCAGTAAATTTCAATGAGGACAGTCTTTATCTCAATGTGTGGACACCTGCCAAAAGTGCAGCAGATATGCTTCCAGTTGCAGTATGGCTTTACGGCGGAGCTTTGTTAAGCGGATATTGTGCCGAAAAGGAATTTGACGGAGCAGAATATGCAAAGCGTGGTGTGATTCTTGTAACTGTAAACTATCGCTTAGGCTTGTTTGGATTTATGTGTCACCCTTGGCTTGCGGAAGAAAACAACGGACATTGCGGAAACTATGGTGTGCTTGACCAACTTGCAGCATTAAAATGGGTAGAAGAAAACATTAAAATCTTTGGCGGAGATCCTGATAATATCACACTTTTCGGTCAGTCATCAGGCTCTCTTACTTCTCAGACATTAATGCTTTCGCCGCTGTCAAAAGGACTTTTTAACAAGTGTATTCTTCAAAGCGGTGCAGGATATGATAATGGTTTTTGTAAAAACAGAAAACAGGAAGAATACTATGACATAGGCGAAAAAGCTGTTGAACTCAGCGGTGTAAAATCACTTGCTGAATTAAGAAAAGTACCTGCAGACAGGCTGCTTGAAATAAGCAATGAACTTATAGGGTATGCTTGCAGTCTTGACAAAGGTTTAGGATATGAGCCTGTAATTGATAACTATTTACTTGTTGGTGACAGCGAGCATAATCTAAAAGTCGGAAATTTTCCCGATATACCAATAATACTTGGTTCAACGGCAAACGATATCTGTACTCCCGAGGGCAAAACTATCCCTATGGAAGAAAGCCGGCTTCATAATGGCTGTATAAATTGGTGCAAACATCAAATTGAACTTGGATATACTCCATCTTATGTCTACTATTTTGATCACAAACTTCCTGGTGATGATTCGGGAGCATTTCATTCTTCCGAGCTATGGTATATGTTCGGTACGTTAGATCGCTGCTGGCGGCCCTTTACTGATAATGACATGCGTTTATCTGAAAAAATGCTTGATTATTGGTGTAACTTTATTAAGACAGGAAATCCTAATGGTGATGGATTGGAAGAATGGACAGCTTGGGATATTGAAAACAAGAGTGTTATGTTATTTTAATAAGTAATCGATTCATTGATTTGTATATTTAAATATGCCGACCTCATTAGAAGTCGGCATTTCTTATTAAGCAATGCAGTATCGGTGGTTATTGATATAATAATGTGATTATGTGCGTATTTGTTCAATATATTACGGCTTGTTCGATAGTGTTTTTCGGTGTTCCGTTTGAGATGTTCAACATCCGAAGGACGCATAGGTGCATCAAGGTGATGGAGAGCTATCATTTTCTTCTGAGCGTTCATACCGGCTCCGCACTTACTGGTGCTGCCAAGCAGAATACGAACATCGCCTGCGTTCATCTGATTAAAAAGCTTCTGCTTCTGTTCGGGGGTATCATAATCGTGAATAAATGCGATTTCATTTTCAGGTACTCCCTTTGCGATCAGCTTGTCCTTTATATCATCATAAACGTTAAATTCCTTCGGCGGCATATCCTCTATGGGTGACATTGCAAGTTTTTCAAGCAGTTCATCGGAATGTTCCGTGCTGAATTTGCCGTTCTCAAAGACTGCAGCCTCGGATATTATCTTTGTCATATCATCGGACGGTCTGCAAATAACAGCAATATCGCCATTTCTCAGCTTGTCCTGTTCTTCTGTTGCGTTCTTATCAACGTGCTTTTTGATGTCAACGAAGTCCCACTCTTTCTTTATACCCGTTTTCTTGCGAATAATATCAAATCCAAGTGATTTCATGTTATCGGGACGATATATAGCAAATCTGTCCTGACGTGTTTCTGATTTCGGAGTAGAGAGGTCACAGAATATACACTGCGTACTGCGAATATCAGCAGTCTGAGAATAAATATCAAAAACATTGCCTACACACAGATTAACCTTACTTTCCGGATCATCGGGAAATGTCGGATTGAGCAAACGCTGGTCAAGACCTATTTTTCTGCCGTCAGAAGTGATTTTGAGCATATTATCCTCACGGGGATCAACACTTCCGCTGCGAATAACAGCTGCTCTCTTTCCGAGAGATTTTATAGCCCTTTTCTGTATTTTGGAAGGCTTTGCAACGATTTCCTTTACAACAGCATCAGGCTTTTCAAGGTCAAGAGTATCAGCTGTACGAATATCGGCAGCTTCTTTGAATATCGCCATCAATTCGGGAAGGTTAGTAAACTTTGCAAATCTTGTTTTGAGCTGATACTTACCATCACTTTCCGGTTTTAACTCATATGATTACCATTTATAGTGCTCCACAATAAAGCAGATTATGACGGAAAAAGTGAGGGGATCTGATACATCAAAAGTATCAATTCCTCACTTTTTTATAATTATTTTATGCTTTTATCAATTTCAATAATAATCATATACATCAATTACCTCGTTTGGCGCAATAACAACTTTGTCGATTGTTTTTGCGGCAAGTTTGAGATTGTGTACCTTGCCCGTTTGATATTTCATATCGAATCCGCTTTTCTCATTCAGCATAAGGGAGGCGGTTTCAAACACTATATTGGGCAATAAGACCTCGGATTTTGCCCTTGCGTATCTGTTTCCATCTAACAGCATTTCTAAATAAAAGAGCTTCTTTGCCATTTTCTAAGCGGAAGCAGAAACGGAAATATCTGCGTCAGTCTTTTCCGGTCATTGCTTTTCTTCCAAATATTCTTCAAGGCAAATTCCTCTTTCGTATATCTTTGTTGCAGCTTCAACGCCAACATAACGGTAATGCCAAACTTCTTCGGCTGTACCTGTTATATCTGTTTTGTTACCGGGATAGCGGAAAATAAAGCCGTATTTGTAGCTGTTTTCTTGCAGCCAAAAATAAACATCATAGGTTGCCCCGTTAATATCTACCGCTAAACCAAGCTGATGTTCGCTGTAACCGGGGACGGCCACCCATTGCTTTGCCTGTTCTATAGCTTCGCTTTCGGAGTATCCTTCTTTTTTATATTTTGCAATTTTGTCATCATATAGCTTTTGCTGTGTTGCTTGCGTTCGATAGCCGGATACTACCATAGGAAGCTGATCCCAATTTTCCTCTTTCGCAGCCTCTAACATTTCCATCAACGGCTCATAAATCCGTCTGTCAACTTTCTCTCCTCCGGAAACTTCAACCAAATCTGCTTTATAATTTGCGGGAACAGCATTTTGCCTGTTCACCAATATCAGATTCCAATCTGTTTCGTCTTCAGGACTTTGCGTGTCGTTGGAATCCGTTTCATTTTTTACCGTATGGTTTTTGGTAATTGTTATAGGCGGATTGTCAATATTCTTATCCCCAGCCTCTTTTCCGTAATTCCATAAAAGAACCACGCTGAATAATAAGGTTACGAATAAAGCGCAGCTTATCAAGGTGTATTTGCGCTGCCTATTGCGTCTGCGATTAAGTTGAATATTTCTGTGTTCCATATTTGATTCTCCTTTCAAAAAAGCACAAGTGCTTCTGTTCAGTCATAATTATACCGAACAGAAGCACCTGTGTTTTTAATATGAATTTGTTTATTTCCTAAGAAAATCCTAATATGACATTGATGTTTTCCTAATCTGTTGCCGGAAGCCTTACGCCAAAGATAACCGTATCATTTTTGCTGATAACATTGATTTGTCCCCCATGCAATAGCACAATTTCTCTCGCAATCGCCAGTCCTAACCCTGTTCCGCCTTTGTCCGAGCCTCGTGCCTTATCCGAGCGATAAAATTTATCAAATAGATGCCTTTTGTCATTTTCCGGGATCGTTTTACCCTTATTTTGGAAAAATACCGTTATGTGCTTATCTGTTTTTTTAGCCGATATTATAATGGGGGTTTGGGGATAGCTGTATGCGGCTGCATTTCTTAAAATATTACTGAATACCCGTGCAATTTTATCAGCGTCCGCATATATAGTTAAATCTTCCTCCATATTTAATACAACAGAATTTCCTCTGACTGCAAAGCTGGGCGATAATTCGTCCGTTAATTGCACAAGCATAAAATATAAATCAATAGTAGACTTGGACAGTGTAATCTGCCCTGAATTATAGCGGGTAATCTCAAAAAACTCATTGATCATTTTCTCTAAACGGCAAGCCTTATCCAATGTTATATGTACATATTTTGCCCGCTGTTCTATTGGCATTTCGGGATCTTCTTCCAGAAGATTTAGGTATCCCATAACAGATGTAAGAGGCGTTCGTATATCGTGCGCCAAATACATAACTATTTCATTTTTGCGCTGCTCCGCAAGAAGCGAATCCTGTTTGCGCTGCCATAGCGTCTGCTTAACTGTATTGAGCTTTTTCTCCATCGGTTCCATTTCGGGCAGAAGATGAAGCGGTTGATTGTCGTCAATAAGCAGCTTGTCAATACCGTCGTTAATATGATTGAAATAACGGACAATCCACACAAAGAGATACCGGAGCAATATTATGAAAATCAGTATAATTGCAATCGCAAAAAAGACCGATTTGTTTTGACGAAGCGAAATATGATAAAACTCAAATGCTTCGTGTTTTGTCATTCCAAAATATTGAAGGACCGATACAATCCAATCACCGACACGCTCATACCAAACTAAAAAATAAAAAAGCAAGACAACGCCTGTAGCTATAAATGCTGTAATTAAAAAGCGCAGCATTATTTTTCGTTTGAATACTTTGTATTCGTCTGTCATTTTAGATTTCAATTTTATAACCGACTCCCCATATTGTTTTAATAAACTTGGGATCATCTAAAGTATCATTTAGCTTTTCCCGCAAATGCCGTATGTGAACCGTTATGGTATTATTTGCCTTGCTGTAATATTCATCTTTCCAAATACTATGGAAAAGTTCCTCGGCACTGACCACATCCCCTTTGTTTTCTAAGAGAATACGCAGAATTGAAAATTCCGTTGGGGTTAATACCACTGCTTTTTCGTTTAAGGTGCATTGGTGCGTCTTAATATTCATTACCAAACCGGAATGCTCAATAATATTCTTTTCTTTTTCCTCGGATTGTGGGGAATTATACTTTTTATATCTGCGTAGCTGGGATTTAACCCGTGCAAGTAATTCAAGCGGTTTGAACGGTTTTGTTATATAATCATCCGCACCCAGCGTTAAACCTGTGATTTTATCCGTTTCTTCGTCTTTTGCGGTTAGCATAATGATAGGATATGTATAGCTTTCTCTGATCTTTTGACAGATATGAAATCCGTCTATATCAGGCAGCATGACATCGAGTATTGCTAAATCCACTTCATTCGACTGTGCAAATGTCAACGCTTCAACTCCGTTGTAAAACTTATTTACGCTATATCCGTCGTTTTTAAGATAGACCTCTATCAAATCAACGATTTCTTTCTCATCATCTACAATTAAGATTCTTTCACTCATTATGCGACTCCTTATCTTCTGGCACAGCTTCCATAATGTCTCCAAAATTGCAATTCAGATACTCACATATATTAAGCAAAACAGGAAGTGTGACATTTTCATTTTTTCCAAGCTTAGCAAAAGTGCTTTTGCTTGCGCCGACAGCTACTCGTAATTGACTTTTTTTCAATCCTTTATCTATAAGCAATTTCCAAAGCTTATTATAACAAACTTTCATTTTGCCCCTCCAAATAGACTCATTGACTATATTATAGCACTTAAAGAACTAAAATGCAAGTGTTTGGTCTGTATTTGCGAACTTATTGAAAGGGTATGTAATCGGCTGTTCGCATTAAACAGCCGAGATAAAATTTAATACTGCGGCACACCATATCGGCGGCGAACGCCGTCAGAATTTGGGTACACAAATTCTATGCTTGCTAAAATCTCCCCT
Source organism: Oscillospiraceae bacterium (assembly GCA_051891935.1). Lineage (GTDB taxonomy): Bacteria > Bacillota > Clostridia > Oscillospirales > Ruminococcaceae > UMGS363. Next base: position 433 of record JBJFFR010000135.1, on the reverse strand, counting down.
CATTCTCCCGAGTTGAATAAACTTGCTATTCTCTCCGGTTGAAAAAATATTCTCATAAGTTGAAAACCACGCAAATACGTCATTACAACCGAATATCCGCAAAAAAATGAAGCTCTGAAGGCTGTTGCAGCCTTTGGAGCTTCGTTTTTTTATACCCATATATAAAAGTGACAGCATTTTTATTGAAATGACACCACCCGTTAATATAAGTGACGTCAGAAAAGTCGGTTTTGACATCATAAATGCAGGCGGAAATCACGTTTCAAACGCAAAATGACATCAAAATCCGAAAAATGACACCTGTGCGACGTCAATTATATGCCAAATGGACGTCAATCGGAGAATTTTCTTTTGTGATAGAATTGAAATCAGGATAAAGGAGGTCATTTCCGATGAAAATGACACCATTATCCGCAAGATGCTCATTTTCGGC
>JBJFFR010000134.1:0-9160 GCA_051891935.1 Oscillospiraceae bacterium | reverse complement strand
GATTGGACGTATTCTATCCGCCGTCTTTATCCATAGAACAAATGGTTATTAGTATCAGACGAATATGAACAGCTGTACTGTATGACCGTGAAAACAATGAGCGAAGCGAATGTGTTTTCACACAACGGAACAAATCAAAAGGAGAAGGAGTAGCACTACCATAGTTTACAACGCTGTAATATACATTTCATTATACAAACTGTATAAAACCTGTACGCTTATACAAGAAATGTGTCATTTTCCCCAATGCTTAAGCTTCGGCAGTTCCGACATATAGTATGCCCTCGCCTGTTCGGGAGGAAACTGTTCGTTTGAAAAATGCTCAACAAGGAAATCGACCAGCTGTTCAAGGCTTGTGTAGACAAATTTTCCGTCTGTATAGCACCACTTGCAGTAGTCCTCGTTGAAGCTGTCATCTGTGTCCTTGCTTGTTGTCGAATCGTCGAGCGGCATACCGCAGCACTGACAGATAAGCTTTCTCGGTGAGCCGAGAAGCGTGTTTATCGAAACATCAAAAACCTTTGAAAGAAGCTTTAAGGTTTCGGTGTTCGGTGTTGTTTCGCCCGTTTCCCAGCGTGAAACCGCCTGACGGGTGACAAAAACCTTTTCTGCAAGCTCTTCCTGCGACATTCCGTTTTTGTTGCGAAGCTCTGCGATGATCTGTTTTGTTTCCATAATTGAACATCCCTTTCTGCTGTGTTTTGGGTCTACACATATAATAACACAGTATAAACGGAAAATCAAGCAACACGCGGTTGCGCAACAGATAACGTGGAATTACTATGAAAAGTATAAGATTTCTTTAAATCTTTATTAGATGACAAGATCATACTTCATATTTATCCCTTAATCTGTCGAATACCTCATCAACAGTATGAACCTTACCTAATCGGATATCCTCCTCGGCTTCATCAAGCTTTTTGTAAAGTTCGGATCTGTTTTTTACGATCACACGTTCGGGAGCATTGATCTTTTTCTTAAATTCAGTCATAACTGTGCATAGTCCCTTCATTGGTGTATTTGGGGGCGAGTAAAATTTTTGTCAAACCGAAACCCGGTCACTAACAGGAAAATATCATAATTCATTTGTTGCAGCCGGCGGATACAGAATCCGCCCCTACGGTTTTGCTGCAAATTCACAAAACGAAAATAATTACGAATTACGAATTACGCATTATCCCAAATCTCTTTTATAACTCCGTCAAGGTACTCTTTCTGTTCATCGGAAAGTGCGGCATTGTTGCAATTTTCGTAAAACTCGGAGAAAAGCTCGGCAGGGGAACGCTGAACCTCGTCGGCAAGGTCGGTGATCGTCCGGTTTTCTCTTGTTCGGGTGTTGTCATAGTCGAGCTTCATTATGTTCGGATAGACTGCACGAAGCCGTCCGATAGCTTCGGGAATGTCGTTTTCATCCGTAAGAGTAACGCGTATATAATCCTCTCGGTTGAATTTATCGTAAAAACTCCTATCTGTAATTTCAAGATAGCTCCCTTTTATCTCCCGAAGGTCACGGAGAGGGCGAAGCGGAACTTCTTCGACAGAAAGACTGCCTTTTTCGCCGATATTTGCAAAGGTAACAGTTTTCTCGTCTTTTGCCTCGGAGAAGCTGTATTTGAGCGGAGTTCCGCAGTAGCGAACCTTCTCGGAGGAGATGTTCTGGCGGCTGTGGATATGTCCGAGCGCGGTATAATCGAACGGCGCAAAAACCTCCGCAGAGATATTGTCAAGTCCGCCGACCGAAACGCTTTCCGAGCCGCCTGCCGCTGCGCCCGTTATGAACTGGTGGGCGATCATGATGTTCCGCTCGTTTTCGTTCACATCAAGGTGAGAAACTGCTGCTTTGAATGCGCTGTCAAAGCTTTCCGTATCGTCATTGGGATAAACACGGCGCACATCGGACGGACGTATGAATGGCAGCATATAGACATTGACGCTGCCGAATTCGTCATTGACCCTGACGGACTCGGCTGCACCGTTGTAAACGGGGGAAAGATACACGCCTGCGGTTTTCATAAGGCTTGAACCGAACGCTATACGCTCGGCGCTGTCGTGGTTGCCGCTGATGACGAATATCGGTTTTACAAGCCTTGCAAGCCGTGTGATAAAGCTGTCGAAGAGTGCAACGGCTTCGGCGGACGGCGTTGATTTGTCGTAAATATCGCCTGCGATAGCCGCTGCGTCGGGTTTCTGTTCCTCTGTGATGCGGAGTATCTCGTCAAGGATATAGCTCTGATCGTCAAGCAGGGAGAATTCGTTCAGCCGCTTGCCGATATGGAGGTCGGAAAGGTGCATTAGCTTCATTTTATCAGTCCTTTTTTTCTGCATTTTTGAAAAGGATATCAACAACGTTTTCCATAATGTCAAGCTGCTTGTCGCTCGGCTTAAGCTTTACGGCGATATAAGGCTTATCCGAGCCGTTCACGGTGACTCTGCCCTTGTATTCGCCGACGACAGCCTGTATTTGTTCAAGCGTTGCGGAGTTGATATAGAAATAAAGTATATCGTTTCGGCAGCGTATCTCGGTGACGCCCATTGAGCTTGCCTTGTTTCGCAGAAGTGCGACTGTGATAAGACCCTGAACGGAGCGAGGGGGTTCGCCGAAACGGTCGATAAGCTCGTCGATAAGCTCAAGGCTGTCCTCGTTCGTCTGCAGGCGTGCGATCTTGCGGTAGATATCAAGTCTTGCGGAAAGGCTCTCGATGTAGGTTTCGGGGATATGAGCGTCAAGACGGACATCGACAACACATTCGCCCGGCTTCTGCGGAGGAAGCTCACCCTTCTGCTCGGCGATAGCTTCATTCAGAAGCTGGATATACATATCGTAGCCGACTGCTTCCATGTGACCGTGCTGCTTTCCGCCGAGGATAGAGCCTGCGCCTCTGATCTCAAGGTCACGCATCGCAATGCGGAAGCCGCTGCCGAACTGCGTGAATTCACGGATAGCGTCCAGTCTTTTTGCTGCGATCTCGGTGAGAACTTTTCCCTTGCGGAAGGTGAAATACGCAAAAGCACGTCTGCTGGAGCGTCCTACTCGTCCTCGGAGCTGGTAAAGCTGCGAAAGTCCGAGCCTGTCGGCGTCCTCGATGATAAGAGTGTTTACGTTCGGAACGTCAACGCCCGTTTCGATAAGCGTTGTGCAGACGAGAATGTCGATCTCATGTTCAAGAAGCTGCTGCCAGATATCGGAGAGCTGTTCTTCGTTCAGCGCACCGTGGGCGATGCCGATCCTTGCGTCGGGGAGCTGCTGCGCAAGCTTGTTTGCACAGGATTCTATCGTTTCTATGCGGTTATGGATATAGTAGACCTGACCGCCTCGGCGAAGCTCCTTGTTTATAGCCTGAACAAGAACTCCGTCGTTATGCTCGATAACGTAGGTCTGAACGGGGTGACGGTCGATAGGCGGCTCTTCGATAACGCTCATATCACGGATGCCGCTCATTGCCATATTGAGCGTTCGGGGGATAGGCGTTGCGGAAAGTGTGAGAACGTCAACTCCTGCAAAGGCTTCTTTGAAGCGTTCCTTGTGAGCAACGCCGAAGCGCTGTTCCTCGTCAATGATAACAAGACCGAGATCACGGAACTTGACGTCCTTCTGTACAAGGCGGTGAGTTCCGATTATCATATCAATATCTCCTCGGCGGAGCTGCTTGATTATCTCCTCCTGCTCCTTTTTCGAGCGGAAACGGGAGAGAAGCTCTATCTTCATCGGGAAGTGTTCAAAGCGCTTTATTGCGGTCTGGTAGTGCTGCCATGCAAGAACGGTCGTAGGCGCAAGAAGTACGCACTGCTTGCTGTCGAGCATACATTTGAAAGCGGCACGGAACGCAACCTCGGTTTTTCCGAAGCCGACATCTCCGCAGAGAAGTCTGTCCATCGGAATAGGCTTTTCCATATCTTCCTTTATTTCCTGTATGCAGCGGAGCTGATCGTCCGTTTCGGCGTAAGGGAAGCGCTCCTCAAAGTCACGCTGCCAGTCACATTCGCCCGAAAAAGCGAAGCCCTGCGACTGCGAACGAATAGCATAAAGCTTCGTAAGCTCTTCCGCCATATCCTTGACGGCTTTTTGAACACGGCTGCGTGTTTTCTGCCAGTCGCCCGAGAAAAGCTTGCTGAGTTTTACGTTTGAATCGTCACGGGGACCGATGTAGCGTGAGATCATATCAAGCTGGCTGACGAGAACGTGAAGCTGCTTTGAATCGGCGTATTCGATAGTGATATAATCCTTTGTGATGCCTTCAAGCTCTATCTTTTCGATGCCCTTGAAGCGTCCGATGCCGTATTCGGAGTGAACAACAAGGTCGCCCGGAGCGATATCCGCAAGCGAATTTATATCAGCGCCCTTTTTGAAGCGCTTTTTGCGCTTGGCGGAATTGAGCGCACGAGCCTGCGTGATGAGCGCAGTTTTAATGTCGGGGTAATCATAACCCGAGCTTGTGCTTCCCGTTGTAAGAAGCACACGCCCCGGGGTAAGCTCGGAGCTTTCGGAGAGGATATCGCAGGGGATACCCTCGTCACGAAGGTCCTGCGCAATGATCGGCAGTGTCTTATCTGAGCCTGCCTTTACTATCACGGAATACTTTGCTGAAAGAAAGTTTTTCAGGTCTTCAATGAGCTGGCGTATCTCTCCGCCCCACGGTGCAAAGATATTTGCTGTTACCGAAAGTGCCCGTTTAAAGCGGATATCATCGCTTGAACGCATAAAGGTGTTCATATATGCGCTGAAAAACCTTTCCGTGCGGAGTGACAGTTCGCCCTGTTCAAGCATAAAACCGCCTAATCCCTTGCAAAGCTCGCCTTGTTCAAGCAGGAGCTTCAGGTCTTCGGAATGCTGCGCGAGGACGGGCTTTATCTTTTCGATACAGTTCTTGTATTCGCTGAAGATCACAACGCTGTTTTCGGGGTCAAGGTAGTCAAAAATATCGGCAGGAGCTTCGTATGCAAGGGAGATATACTTGTCGATGTTGCCGAGGGTAAGTCCCGTTTTTATTCGGTCGATATCACGGGCAAGGCAGTTTCGGACAGCTTCGGCACGTTTGCCTCTTGCGGCTTTTGAAAGGTTGGAAAGCTTCTCGGTAAATTCTTCTGCGCTGTCAAACATTACCTCGCAGGCAGGTGAGATGCTTATCTTGTCAATAGCGTCCGTGCGGCGCTGTGTTTCGGTGTCAAAATATGAGATAGTGTCTATCTCATCGCCCCAAAGCTCGATTCGGACAGGAGAGGTTTCCTGAACAGGGAAAATGTCGATGATAGAACCTCTTATCGAGAACTGTGAAACGCCGTCAACGGTGTCGCAGCGTGTATAGCCTGCTGCGATAAGGTCGGAAGCAAGCTTTTTCGTATCGACAGGAGAGTTCTTGTCTATATTAACGATTCGGCGTTTGAGGACTTCGGGCGGAAGTGTTCTTTGCATAACAGCTTCGACCGAGGCACAGACAAAGCGAACGGAGTTATTCTGGAGCTTTGTCAGAATTCCAAGTCTTGTATGTTCATATTCTCTTGAAACGGATTCGACATCCGTAAATGTGAAATCCTTTGCCGGATAGACATAGCTGCACACCGTTCCCGACATTTCATTTATATCATCGGACATTCTTCTTGCGCAGGCTTCGTCCTCGCAGATTATCAGCATCGGAGAGAAGTTGTAAAGTCCGAGTGCGAGCTGTGCCTTGTGAATTCCCGAAACGCCCGTAACGGAAACGGGAGTTTCACGGTGTTCCAGAGCGAATTTCAGATCCTTATACAGATCGAGTTGTTCAATTGCCTTTGTAAAAATCGAATTAGCCATTGTTTCCTGCCTTGTTTTCAAAAGTTGGACGATAGATTTAATGCGTAATGCGTAATTATTTTATTTGCAAATTCATTCAAATTGCGTTTAAACGGGACGGAAAACCCGTCCATTACGGTTTTGCGATGTATTTACGGAACAGCGAAGCCTAATTACGCATTAAGCATTACGAATTACGCATTGAATAAGTGCATTGCGAATTACGAATTAAATTTGTTCATTGCTTCGTCGGTTTTGCCCTTTACCATAAGCTCAATGCATTGTACGGCTTTGTCCGTTCCTTCTGACATAAGCTTCATTTCGTCATCGGTGAAGCGAGAAAGCACCCACGCTGCAAGGTCATAGTCCTTGTTAGGCTTTGCGCCGACGCCGAGCTTTATTCGGGGGAAGGTGTCCTTGCCAGAAAGATATATGATGGATTTTATGCCGTTATGACCGCCGTCCGAGCCTTTTCTGCGTATGCGCAGCTTTGACGGTTCAAGGCTGATATCGTCATAACATATTATAACATTTTCAATCGGGATTTTGTAGAAATTCATCGCCTCAACGACCGCTTCGCCGCTGTTGTTCATAAACGTTGAAGGCTTCATAACAAGGCAGCTCACGCCGTTTATCGAAGCAATTGCCGTAAGCGACTTGAATTTCAGTTTTTTTATCTCGAAGCCGTGTTTTTTTGCAAGAGCGTCAACGGTCATAAAGCCTGCGTTGTGGCGTGTTTTTTCATACTCTGAGCCCGGGTTTCCGAGTCCGCAGATGATGAACTCGGGCGTTCCGACGGGTTCACTCGGATTTTCCTTTGCAAGCTTGTCAAAAATATCAAAGATACTCATATTTTTATTTCCTTTAGGTAATATTTTGAGAAATTATACATATTGTAAATCAATTTTTTATATAAAGCAGTCCGCTCGGCGTTCCCGTAAACCGCATTAACCCCGCAGAACGCATACAGCGTCCTGCAGGGTGGAACGATTACTATGTTAATTATATGCCGAAAATGAGAATTTATATATTGAAGAGAGGAGAAACAGGCTCATCGTCATAAATTCTCTGGATAGCCTTTGCAAAAACGGGTGCAACGGGGAGAGTTCTGATCTTGTCGATCTGCTTTTCCTTCGGAAGTGCGATAGTATCGAGAAGAACGAGCTCCTTGATCGGACTTGCGGAGATCCTTTCGATAGCAGGACCGGAAAGAACGCCGTGTGTAGCGCAGGCGTAAACTTCCTTTGCGCCGCCGATATCAATGATAGCCTTTGCGGCGTTGCAGAGCGTACCTGCTGTGTCGATCATATCGTCAACGAGGATAACTGTCTTATCCTTTACATCGCCGATGATGTTCATAACTTCACATACGTTAGCCTTCTGTCTGCGCTTGTCAACGATAGCGAACGGAACGCCAAGACGGTTTGCGAAGTTTCTTGCTCTTGTTACGGAGCCGAGGTCGGGGGAAACGACCATAACATCGTCCTTGTTGTCCTTGAACTTTTCAACGAAGTAAGGCGCAAGGATGGGCACACCGAGGAGGTGGTCAACAGGGATGTTGAAGAAGCCCTGTATCTGCGGACAGTGGAGATCCATGGAAAGAACTCTGTCTGCGCCTGCGGTCGTGATAAGGTCGGCAACGAGCTTTGCGGAGATCGGATCTCTTGCCTTTGCCTTTCTGTCCTGACGAGCATAGCCCATGTAAGGGATAACCGCTGTGATACGGCCTGCGGAAGCTCTCTTGAATGCGTCGATCATGATGAGAAGCTCCATAAGGTTGTCGTTTACGGGGGAGCTTAAAGACTGGACAACGAAAACGTCGGAACCTCTGATACTCTCCTGGATGGAAACGCTGATCTCGCCGTCGGAAAAGGTCACAACTTCGGACTGACCGAGCGGAAGTCCGAGTTCCTTTGCAATTGCTTCTGCGACAGGCTTGTTGGAGTTTGCTGTGAAGATACGAATATCCTTGCCGTGAAGATTCATTTGAATTTCTCCTTTGTTTTTATATAATTGATCAGGGCGCAATGCCTTGAATAATTTACATAAGCTTTTATTTGAGCTTTTCCCTGCGTGAGCGGAGCTTGCGTTCGCCGTAGCCGTCACAGAAGTTCAATTCCGCTCTTTCAATAGCAAGCGAACCGTCGGGGACATTCTTTGTGACGGTCGAACCTGCGGCTGTATATGCGCTGTCGCCGACCGTAACGGGTGCGATAAGATTCGTATGACAGCCGATGAAAGCGTTGTCGCCGACCTTTGTGCGGAACTTGTTTTCGCCGTCATAGTTTGCCGTTGCAACGCCGCAGCCGAAGTTTACGTTCTTTCCGACATCGCTGTCGCCGATATATGTAAGGTGTGATACGGAAGTACCTTCTCCGATGATCGAATTCTTGATCTCGACAAAATCGCCGATCTTAACGTGTGATTTTATATGGCTGCCCGGACGTATCTGAACGAACGGACCGATCTTTACGCCGTCATCAATGACAGAATCGTAAGCCTGAACATAGTTGAGCGTTGTTTCCCTGCCTATCTCGCAGTTTTCGATAAGGCAGTTCGGGCCGATAACACAGTTTTCGCCGATGAGGGTATTGCCTTTTATAATAGTGCCCTGCAGTATCTTCGTACCTGCGCCGATCTTTACATTTTTGCCGATCGAAACGCCGTCCGTGCAGAGAAATTCAACTCCGCTGTCGAGATGTTTATCTATTATGTTCTTCCGTGCGGTATCATTAAGCATCAGAAGCCCCTTTCGGTCGTTTGCGCCGAGCACAACATCGGGGTTTTCCGACTTGTAAGCTTCCGCGCGCTCGCCCATATCAAGGAGAATGTAGACCGTATCGGTGAGATAGTATTCATTCTGTGCATTGTTCGGTTTAAGCTCGCCGAGGGCTGTGATAAGGCTTTCTGTTCTGAACCAGTAAGCGCCCGAGTTGATCTCATGCAGCTTTTTATGTTCAAGAGTAGCGTCCTTTTCCTCGACAATGCCGCAGATACGGCTTCCGTCGCCCGAACGGAGTATTCTTCCGTAGCCGAACGGCTCTGCGATCTCCGAAGTGATAACGGTAACGGCATTTTTATTCTCTTCGTGCTGCTTGAAAGCGGCGGCAATAGTTTCTGCGTCTACAAAAGGAGCGTCGCCGTTGAGAATGATGACATTCTCGGCATTTTTGCTCTGAAGCCATTCGACCGCAGTCATGACTGCGTGACCTGTACCTTTGCGTTCTTCCTGGTGGACGGTATCATATCTTCCGCCGAGGTAGTCTTCGATGACCTGCGCATTATAGCCTTTTACAACGCAGATATCGGATATCCCCGACTCCTCGCAGGAACGGATGACCCATTCAAGCATCGGTTCGCCGAGGACTTCGAACATAGGCTTCGGAAGCTCGGATC
>JBJFFR010000133.1:0-9201 GCA_051891935.1 Oscillospiraceae bacterium | reverse complement strand
CCTTGTTTCGTGGAGTTCTCTGCAAAGGGAGAACCAATAAGGGGGAGAGGAGCACGGTCAGCTGCTCATACTTCGTCTGACATCAAATATGCTCACTTCGTTCGTATATTTGATGTCAGAGGATAGTTGTTTCGATAAAATAGAATAAGCGCAATTCACATTAATGGTTTCAATGACTTGATTTCTCATTTCCGTTTTACCGTTTTTTGTGAATCGCGCTTTTATTTGTCAGATATTTCGCTATTGCAACAAATAATTAATTAAAGTTTAGAGAGTTTCGCCCTTGCGAGGGCGACCAAAGGGCTTCCGCCCTCTGGACACCTGACGAGCTGTGCTCAGCTCGACCAGCTGCTTTTCGTTTATCAGATGCTCTCCAACGCCTGTTTTACATCGGCAATGATATCATCGACATTTTCAAGTCCTACCGAAAGTCGGATAAGTCCGCCGTCGATCCCTGCTGCTGCAAGCTGTTCATCGGTGAGCTGTCTGTGCGTTGCGGATGCAGGATGAAGCACGCAGGTACGGATATCGGCAACGTGTACTTCGTTCGATGCCAGCTTTAAGCTGTCCATGAACCTTACCGCATTATCTCTTCCACCCTTGATGGAAACGGAGATAACGCCGCTTGTTCCGAGAGGGAGATACTTATCGGCGAGAGCCTTGTACTTGTTGCCATCAAGTGCAGGATAGAACACGCTCTCTACCTTGTCGCTCGTCTGAAGGAACTTTGCGACCTTGAGTGCGTTCTCACAGTAACGGGGCATTCTTACCGCAAGCGTTTCCAGTCCGAGGTTGAGCAGGAACGAGGAGTTTGCGGCAGGATAGCAGCCGAAATCACGCATAAGCTGCATTCTTGCCTTTGTGATATAAGGCGCAGCAGGGTACTGCTTTGTATAAACGATACCGTGATAGCTCTCGTCGGGCTCTGTCATGCAGGGGAACTTGCCGTTCGTCCAGTCGAATCTGCCGCTGTCGACGATAACGCCGCCGACCTGGACTGCGTGGCCGTCCATATACTTTGATGTGGAATGGATAACGATATCTGCGCCCCATTCGATAGGTCTGCAGAGCACGGGCGTTGCAAATGTGTTGTCAACTATGAGCGGAACACCGTGTGCGTGTGCGCATTTTGCCCATTTTTCAATATCAAACACGTTAAGCGCAGGGTTTGCGATCGTTTCGCCAAATACCGCCTTTGTGTTTTCCTTGAACGCAGCGTTGATCTCGTCCTCGTCAGCGTCACTGTTTACCCAGATGCACTCGATGCCCATTCTTTTGAGCGTTACGCCGAAAAGGTTGATCGTTCCGCCGTAGATAGCGGAGGAAGCGATAAAGCTGTCGCCTGCTTCGCAGATATTGAGAATAGAAAGCAGCGATGCAGCCTGTCCGCTCGAAGTACACATTGCAGCTGCGCCGCCTTCAAGCGATGCGATCTTCTTTTCAACAGCATCCGTTGTGGGGTTTTCAAAACGGGAATAGATAAGGCTCTTTGTCGGATCGTCGAAAACAGCGGCTACATCGTCTGTGGAATCATAAACATAAGTCGTGCTCTGAACGATAGGCATAACACGAGGCTCGCCGTTCTTCGGCGAATAGCCTGCGTGAAGGCATCGGGTCTCGATCTTTGCGTCCTTGCTCATTTCTTTCATCTTTAAATTCCTCCTGTTAAGGTTAGTTTTAAGGAAGCACTGATTAAATCTGGTGCGCAGATTGCGCAGTCAGATTTTTCGTCAGATTGTATCAAAACGACGCAGGAATACTTGATGTATTTCAAGGAGTTTTGGTACAATATGACGGAAAAGATGCAAGCAAGATGCGTACCAAGCCGTAGGCGCGATTTAATCAGTGCTTCCTTACTAATACCCATAAATTATAACACATTACAGGTATTATTTCAAGTACATCACGGTCAAAAAAGAAAAACGCCTGCACGTTTTTTTCATGCAGGCGCAAACATTAATTATTTTGATTTAATATCATGCGCAAGAACATAATCAATAGCTTTGATCTGCGCATCGGTGAGAATACCGTCCTTGTCGGCTGCCGTAAAGCAGTTTACAAAGTCGATTACAAGCTGAATACCCTTCGACTTCATAATGTCAACGAGAGCTTCGGTAACATCATCAAAGGCGAATGTCTTTGTGCTTTCATCGGAGTAGGTCACAACAACATTATTTGCAGTTATCTTTATGCCCTTGACCTCAACGTCGGATTCCTCACCGCGGACAAGTGTAAACTTTGCGGTTTGACCGTTTCCGCAGTCGTAATCATAGGTAACTGTATCCGATGTGAAGTTTACGAGTGAATTTGTTGCGCTGTCGTATTCTGCACCGCTCCAGTTCGATGCCTTTGAAGCGTCAAAGCCTTCGGGGAGCTTTGAGAGCGGATAACTGCCGACATTACCAATATTATATGTATTGCCTTCACACTGAAAATATCTTAAATTTAAATCAGTGCAGTTCTCCAGATCAAGGCTTGTGAGCCGATTGCCGGAGCAGTATAAGCGTAACAGAGCGGTATTGTTGCTGACATCAAGGCTTGTGAGCAGATTATTGGAGCAGTACAGCCACTCCAAAGCAGTATTTGCACTTACATCAAGACTTGTGAGCTCATTGTTTTCGCAGTGCAAACACTGTAAATCAGTATTATGGCTGACATCAAGACTTGTGAGCCGATTGCCGGAGCAGTACAGCCACTCCAAAGCAGTATTTGCACTTACATCAAGACTTGTGAACTCATTGTTTTCGCAGTACAAACGCTTCAAAGCAGTATTGTTGCTGACATCAAGGCTTGTGAGCCGATTGCCGGAGCAGTATAAGTTTGACAGAGCGGTATTGTTGCTTACATCAAGACTTGTAAGCTGATTGGTATCACAGTCCAAATACCATAAAGCAGTATTTTTGCTAACATCGAGGCTTGTGAGCAGATTATTGGAGCAGTGCAGCCACTCCAAAGCAGTATTTGCACTTACATCAAGACTTGTGAGCTGATTTTTATAGCAGTACAATTCGGTCAAAGCGGTATTTCTGCTTACATCAAGACTTGTGAGCTGATTGTTGTTGCATTCCAATTTGGTCAAAGCGGGGTTTCTGCTGACATCAAGACTTGTGAGCTGATTGAAGCTGCATTGCAAATCTTTCAAAAAGGGTTTATTGCTGACATCAAGACTTGTGAGCTGATTGTAGCTGCAGTACAAATTTGTCAAAGCAATATTGTTGCTGACATCAAGACTTGTGAGCTGATTGTAGACGCAGGACAGATATGTAAGATTAGGAGCCCCACTTATATCAAGACTTGTGATCTTAGCGAAAGCGCACATCAGCTTTTTCAGATGGGTATTATTTCCGATAACAAGTTTTGATAGATTATCATTACTGCTGCAATTAATAGTTGCGAGCTTGGTGTTTTTGCTGAAATCAAGACTCGTTATTTCGGAACTAATGCAGAAAAACTGAGCCAATTTAGTATTGCTGCTCAGATCCAGGCTTGTAATTTTTGTATTGCTGACGCCCAAATCTTCCAGTTCAAGGTTTTGTCTTAAATCAATATCAGCAATTTCATTATTACCACAGTATAAGACCTTGAGATTCGGAAAGTATTCAATACCTTTAAGAGTTTTGATACCCATACCGTCTACATCTATTTCTGTTACATCTCCACATTCTTCAGCGGTAAGTGTGCCTGTTTTATCTTTATCAAAGTTTTCCGAGATATATTTTCTGAATGTCGTATCCGGAAAAATGTTCGCATCAATACTAACCGAACCGCTGACAGTGCCTTCAAAGCTGTCTGCTGTCATTGATAAAAATGATTGTGACCCGAAGGACGAATTTTCGGCATTAACAGCCATAAACATACTTCCACAGATCATAAAGCTTATAACAGCCGCTGTAATCTTTTTTAGGTTTCTCATATATTTTTCCTTTCATATTTTATTTTTGTTTTTTTAATTCAAAATAATACACCTTAATTATATTATACGTGAGTTTAGTTGTCAAGCTTTGTCATAAAAAAATCCGATATATGCTTTATCCCGAAATGTCGAAAGCATACTGTTAAAAAAAATCTCATAACCATTGACAAAATCACGATTTTGTTATATAATTTAAGAGTATATTAATATTTGACAATAATAATGTATAGCTCTTTGGAATAACAGAACACGAACAGAGTTTGAATAATGAAAATTTGCTGACGTGAAGTTTTTTGAAGAACAAATGAAAATCAAAGGTGGAATGTCTACAATGGGTATATTTGACGGTCTTTTTGGCAGCTACAGTAAGCGTGAGCTTGCTAAAATCGAACCTATAAAGAATAAAGTGCTTGCACTTGAAGATGATTATGCCGCAATGTCGGAGGAAACTCTCAAAGCGCAGACTAAGATCTTCAAGGAGCGTATCGCTAACGGCGAAACCGTTGACGATATCCTCCCCGAGGCTCTCGCTGTTGTCCGTGAGGCTGCTTGGCGTGTACTCGGAAAGAAGCCTTACCCCGTTCAGATCATCGGTGCTATCGTTCTTACACAGGGACGTATCGCCGAAATGAAAACAGGTGAAGGTAAAACTCTCGTTGCCTGCTGCGCTGCTTATCTCAACGCTCTCCCCGGCAACGGCGTTCATGTCGTTACGGTAAACGACTATCTTGCAAAATATCAGTCCGAAGAAATGGGAAAGGTCTTCCGTTATCTCGGGCTTACTATCGGCTGTATCCTCCACGAGCTCAACAATGACGAGCGCCGTGCGGCTTATGCCTGCGATATCACCTACGGTACAAACAACGAATTCGGCTTTGACTACCTGCGTGACAACATGGTCATCTACATGAAGGAAAAGGTACAGAGAGGTCACGCTTTTGCAATTGTCGACGAAGTTGACTCGATCCTCATTGATGAAGCGAGAACTCCTCTTATCATCAGCGGCAGGGGCGACAAGTCCACCGAGCTTTACACAAAGGCTGACAAGTTCGCAAAGACACTCACTGCTTACACCGTAGTTGAAATGGATGACAAGGTCGATCAGGAAGAAAACTCCGAAAACAGCGACTATATCATCGACGAAAAGGCAAAGACAGCCACTATCACACGCCGCGGCGTCAAGAAGGCTGAAAAATTCTTCGGCGTTGAGAATCTTTTTGACGCTGACAACTCCACGCTGCTCCACCACATCAACCAGGCTCTTAAAGCTAACGGCTGCATGAAGAACGACATTGACTACGTTGTCAAGGACGGCGAAGTTATCATCGTTGACGAATTCACAGGCCGTCTTATGATGGGCAGACGTTTCAACGACGGTCTTCACCAGGCTATCGAAGCAAAGGAAGGCGTTAAGGTCGCTCACGAATCCAAGACGCTCGCAAGCATCACCTTCCAGAATTACTTCCGTCTTTACAACAAGCTCTCCGGTATGACAGGTACCGCTATCACCGAGCAGGAAGAATTCAAGGAGATATATAAGCTGGACGTTGTCGAGATACCGACAAACCGTCCCGTACAGAGAATCGACCACCCCGATGTCATCTTCAAGACAGAAAACGGCAAATTCCTGGCTGCTATCCGTCAGATCGAAGAATGTCATGCAAAGGGACAGCCAGTTCTCGTCGGTACAATTTCTATCGAAAAATCCGAAAAGCTCTCCGCAATGCTCAAGCGTGCAGGCATCAAGCATAACGTCCTCAACGCAAAGCAGCACGAGAAGGAGGCCGAGATCGTTGCTCAGGCAGGTAAGTACGGCGCTGTTACGATCGCTACTAACATGGCAGGACGAGGAACGGATATTATCCTCGGCGGTAACGCTGAATTCCTTGCAAAGGCTGAAATGAAAAAGCAGGGCATGGAAGAGGATGTTATCAGCGAGGCTGTAAGCTATGCCGATACACAGGATGAAACTATCCTCGAAGCAAGAAAGATCTACCGTGAGCTTTACGCTAAATATGACGCAGAGGTCAAGGAAAAGGCTGAAAAGGTAAAGGAAGCCGGCGGTCTTTTCATCCTCGGTACAGAGCGTCACGAATCAAGACGTATCGACAACCAGCTCCGCGGACGTTCGGGACGTCAGGGCGACGTCGGCGAAAGCCGTTTCTTCCTCTCCCTCGAAGACGACCTTATGCGTCTTTTCGGCGGTGACAGGATCACAGCTATGATGGATACTCTCAAAGTCGAAGAGGATATGCCTATCGAAGCAAAGATGCTCACAAAGATCATCGAATCCTCACAGAAGAAGGTCGAAGGCAGAAACTTTGCGATCAGAAAGAACGTCCTCAACTACGACGACGTTATGTCTGCGCAGCGTGAGATCATCTACGGTCAGAGAGAAAAGGTTCTCAGCGGCGAGGATATCCACGAATATATCCTTAAGATGATAAACGATATGATAAGCGAGACCGTTGACCAGTATCTCATTGACGACACTGTTCATGACGACTGGAACCTTGCAGGTCTTCGCGACCGCTTCATGGGGCTCTTCACAGTTACGGACGATTTCCGCTATACGACAGAAGAGCTTGCCGAGGTTACAAAGGATCAGATCAAGGAAAAGCTCTGCACAAGAGCGCTCGACTTCTACAAAACAAGAGAAGAAAAGATCGGCTCGGATATTCTCCGAGAGCTTGAACGTGTTATCCTCCTTAAGGTCGTTGACCTCAAATGGATGGCTCATATCGACGATATGGACGAGCTGCGCAAGGGTATTACTCTCCGCTCCTACGGTCAGAAGAACCCTGTTATCGAATATCGCTTTGAAGGCTTCGAGATGTTTGACGCAATGGTTGAATCCATCCGTGAGGAAACCATCCGTCTGCTCTTTACCATCCAGGTAAACAACGGCGAAGCTCCGAAGAGAGAGCGTGTTGCGGAACCGACGCAGACATCGGGCGACGGCTCACTCAGCGCAACCAGAAAGTCCGGCAAAAAGATCGGCAGAAACGATCCCTGCCCATGCGGAAGCGGCAAGAAATACAAGAACTGCTGCGGAAGCGGATTAAAGTAATACGATCATCTCCGAGAGCTTTAAGTCTTTCGGAGATAAATACCCTTTTGGGAGGATGTTTTAAATGGGTCTTAAATCAGAATGCAGAAAAGAGCTTGAAAACAGGATAATCCCGTTCTGGAACAAGCTCCGTGACGATGAAAACGGCGGTTTTTACGGATTTATGGACAACGATCTCAAGGTCGACAAGAAAGCCGATAAGGGCGTTATCCTTAATTCCAGAATACTTTGGTTCTATTCTGCCGCTTATAAAACGCTCGGCGAACAGACTCTTCTCGACAACGCAAAACACGCTTATGAGTTTCTCCGTGACTATTGCTATGACAAGGAGCACGGCGGCGTTTACTATATGATGACCTTTGACGGCAAGGCTTCGGACGATATGAAGCATACATATAATCAGGCGTTCGCTATCTATGCTCTTTCCACATATTACATTGCAAGCGGCGATAAAGAAGCTCTTGCGCTCGCTTATGAGATCTTCAACACCATCGAAACCAAAACGCTCGATGATATCGGCTATGTTGAAGCATTTTCAAGAGATTGGGAACCTGCAAAGAACGATGTTCTTTCCGAAAACGGAATTGACGCTTCAAAGACGATGAACAACGTTCTTCACCTTATCGAAGCTTATACCGTTCTTTTTGAAGCTGACCAAAATGAAAAAGTCCGCAAGCGCCTTATGTTCCTCCTCGGTGTAACGAAAAACAAGATCTTCGACAGCGAAAACAACAAGCTGCTCGTTTTCTTCGACAGAGAGATGAACGTTCTCGGCGATATCCACTCCTACGGTCACGATATCGAAGCAACCTGGCTCATCGACAGAGCCTGCGAAGTTATCGGCGACAGAGAGCTTGAAGCCGAGTGGAGAAATATCGACCTTCGCATTTCCGAAAACATCTACAACATCGCTTTCGTTGACGGCGCACTCAACAACGAGCGTGACGGCGACAAGATAGACGACAAGCGTGTATGGTGGGTGCAGGCTGAAACAGTCGTAGGCTTCACCAATGCGTATATGCAGAGCGGAAACAAGAAATACCTCAAGGCTGCCGAGGAAACGATGAACTGGATAAAGACTTACCAGACCGACAAGCGTGAAAATTCCGAATGGTGGGGCGAAGTCGACCACAGCGGCAAGCCTATGCCGACGGTCGAAATGGTAAACCCTTGGAAATGTCCTTATCACAACGGCAGAATGTGTCTTGAAATATTAAACAGAAATTTCTGACGGATAAAAAGAGAGGTATTACAATTATGGCAGTTGTAAATATAATGGAAAAAATCATCGAGGAAAAACTTGATCTCCAGCTAAAGGACTGCAATTGCTGCAAATGCAGTGACTGTCATCAGGATATGCTTGCATTCGCATTGAACAGCGTTCCCCCGAAGTATGTAAACTCCGCAAAGGGTGAGCTTTTCGGAAGGATCGACAGCTCCAAAATGCAGAATTCCGTTGACATCGACATTGCGGTTGCAAAAGCAATAAGCGTTGTAAGCTCCTCTCCCAATCACCGCACTTAATTAATGCGTAATGCGTAATGCGTAATTCGTAATTCGTAATTAGGCTTCGCTGATTTGTTAGAAAGAATAATAAACGGTACTTCCACGATCAATGGTAAATTCGTGGAAGTACCGTTTCTAATTTTTCTATTCTTTTTTCATCATAGAAATGAATTTGAAAACTATGATCAATGCAATTGCAGGAAGATACCGTCCTGAAATGAACAGCGCAAAAGAAATTATACATCCGAACGCTTCAAGTATATTCGGGAGATGCTTTTCTTTCACCTTTTCAATAAGGGAAAGTATTATATCCCAGCCTGCTATGATATATGCTGCGATAAAAATGAAAAGAGGAGTCGTTTCTATGCCCTTATGTTCAAGAACTGCACCGATAACGGCAAGAAGCACCGCTGTCACTATGCTTAAAACGTTTTTCAGCCGTGTTTTTGTTTTTTCGGGAGCATTTCCGCCGATTGCTTCGATGTAGCTCTCAACTGCGCCTCTTACGACATTTTCCGAACCGCTTGGAGAGAGCTTAACCGTTATTTCTCCGCCGTCAAGCTCTGCACTTTCCACTCCGTTCATATTTTGAGCAAATGCACAGGCTTTTTCGCCTATTTCGTTATTATTTATCTTTATTTTAAATTCCATATTCTTATATAATACTAATATCAAATCAACCTATAGACAAATCCTCGGATATAATAATCCA
>JBJFFR010000132.1:0-9300 GCA_051891935.1 Oscillospiraceae bacterium | reverse complement strand
TGCTTGACGGTATGGAACACAGCACGGCGGCATTGTCTGCGTTTGTCGATGAAAACAATGGACTTGGTTCGCCGTCCGACTGGAAGATATTTAAATCCTTGAGCGTCATATCCGATGTTAATTATGTCAAGATCGGTGAGGACGAAACAAGCAGGACATACAAGCTTTCATTCAATTCAAACAGCCTTGACCCTGCGCCGTTCAAAAACGGTGAGAATGTTTATGAGATAGTTATTTCCGTAAATGAGGACGGGGAAGTTTGGATAACTTCTATTGTTGAGGGGTGAATTAGGGAAACGTGGAAAAGTGATTGTTAAGGTAATGGATGGGAACAGAGTCAAGCTTGGAAATGAGAACGTGGTTTATGGTGATGGGGAATAAAAAAATAAATTCTGTGTTTTGGACGGAATGAGCGGGCTTTTTCAAAAAGGAAAATTATGGCGGTGAATGCTATTATATCGCTTATGACATTCTTTCAGATAACTGCAAAAGCGAAGAATGCGTAAACGATACATATTTTAGTGCATGGAACAGTATTCCTCCCAAAAGGCGCTGTAAAAAAGGTTTGATTCAAAAATAAAAATGAATATGTTGAAGATTTTCCTGCAATAACGGAAAACGCTACCGACATAGTGCATGCTAAACTGTTTTATATGTATTAATCAACGAGATTCTTTAGCAATATATTCAAGAGATTAATGCTTTTCTGTGATTTCCATAAATTATAGCGTTTCATTATCAAAAAAACTGGGTTTATCATTATCTTCCTCTTCTGCCCTCATAACATCAATTTCAATAGCAGCTATTGTTTCTTTGACTTTCTGATTGGTGTAAAGATTACTCCATCTAAGCGGATATTTCATCTTTTTATTGTATGCTATGAGCATTGCTTCAGCATATCCGAGCGTACCTGCACGTCGTTCTTTTGCTGTGCGTATAATATCTTTTGCTGAATATGCCCCAACTTTTTCTTTAAAAATATCATCACGCATTTTTTCTCCAAAGGCAACTATAAGTTTTGCTATTCCTTTAAGAATATTGGAAGAAAGAGAATTTGTTTCTCCCTCCCAAGTTCCTATGCACAGACGTAAAGTCCTGTCAAGAACGTGGAATCCCCAAGTATCAAAAATATATTCCAAAGAAGATACGGCACAGATAACCCCCGGACCCTTTGCAGGGCCTATTGTTAATCCATAGGATTCAACCAGTGACTTTATCATTATTTGTTTATCGTTTCCGGCTTCAAGGTTTGCTTTAAATATTTCATATGGAACAAGAGATTTTACATATTTCTGCTGATTAGCAAAAACATCGGCTTCTATGTTATAGTCCATATCATCATAAACCATGCACCATACGGGAGTATCTCTTGATTCAGACACCATTGCAACAATTTCTATGGTGTGCTGTCCGTTGAATACATAATTGATTCCGTCACGTCTGCTAACTTTTACGGGATTTATTTGATAAAGATCAAAGTTTTTGGCGGCACGTTCAATGTGGCTTTGTGATAGATTGCGCTGATATTCCTGATTGGAAACAAGGTTTTTGATCGGTATCTGTTCAAAATGGACATTGGGAACAAATCTACTGTAATCTTTATCTAACATTATTCTTTCTCCTTCAAAGTTTCAAACATTTCAAATGTTGCATTGCCGAGTTTTTCAAGCTCATTTAGCAGTTTTGCTTTTGCTGTACTGCTGACTTTGCTCATATCGCTGACATTACAGACACGTTTCATAGAACTTATCCACGAAGGAATTGTAAGCGTAAGGCTCGCAATTTCAGCATCCGGATCGTATTCGGGCATATCCTTTATTGTAATAGGTTTTAATAAAGATGTTTCTTCTTTTTCGCTTGGGAGTAGTTTTGTCAACAACTTCCGTGAATTTGAGAAGGTAGCACGACCATTTTTTGTGGTTAATAGCTGTTCAGACATACTTTTTATCTCCTTTTCCGGCAATCTTGCAATTTCAGCAACGTTTTCTTGTGATATTTTTATATAACCATACATGATATCAGAGGCTAATTGAACGGAAACGTCATAGATAATATCCAGCGCTTCGGCAAATATAGCGTACTTACAAATTGTCGAGTAAGAGAAATTGTACTCCTTTGCCAAACGTTCCTGTGTTTTCATTGTCAGGTACTCATATTGAGATTTATTTATTCTATGAGTTCCTTTTGAGCTGTTTGAGGCACGATGTTCAGATATGGTATGAGCATCGATAATTTTTTCATATAGATATCGTTTACCAATTAAATATCTTCGCATTTCTATTGTTAAATCTGTCCGTCCAAGTTGATTTTTGCATAACCATAGCAATGCTTCCTCACTATTACGTACATAAAGCCTTGAAGCTTCGTATGGTTTATTGTATTTTTGGCAGATTTCAAGTTTTTCATAATCGTATAATACGGTGTTAGCCCACGTTTTGATTTTAATAATTCCCTTATAATCTTTTAGTTCCGTTTCAAGCCTTATATATTCTTGTTTTGTTATTGGTTGATATAATCGTTTGTATTCGGAATTGCAGTGCAATTTTGGATTTTTATGTTCATTCATATTAAATATCTTCCTCATCAGGTTTTATCGGAACTGATTCTGATAGATTAAAGCAGGAGTAAAGCTAGCCTTGAAACAGTTGTGAACATAGCAAATATCCTAAATGTTACTGTTGACAGACTGCTAAGCGGAAATCTTGAATATGCTGATTATTCACCTGAATTGCGTGAACTCTTTTCTGATTGCAGCAGTTATGAGAAATCGGTAATATTTGACACGGCAAATTCTGTAAAAAGAAGTCTGCGTATAAACAGAGAGCTGTTGATTAAGGCAAGAAATTAGAAAATAGGTATAATACCTTTACATTTTCAAAATTGATCAAGTACGATTTGCATAATCTTACTTGACCAAATCTATAATATAATGTTGAAAACATTCGCAAAAGTCGGAGAGAATACCAATGTATGAACTCATGCATTAGAATGTTATTTTGGCCGGTTTTGCGGAGATCGCAGGGGAGTGACAATATTTGATGCAGTAGTATCCTCATTAATTTTTGACTTTCGTACTGTTGTGATGTGAATGAGTATCTGATAAAACACATCTGCTGTAATAAAAACCTCCTATGATATATTTACCAAAGTAAAAATCATAGGAGGTGTTATAATTTAAGAATGATGAATAGCATATAAATCAGGAAATCAATTCCAGTATCCTATCTACAGACCAAAGGTCATTTGGGAATATTGAAATATCATCCTTATGTTTTCTGATGATACGCACAGGCTCTACCGTGTTATCATAAACGTGGAGAATATCACATATTTCCATTAATCTCTTGATGTTTGCAAGAGATTTTTCATACCTGCTTCTTATCTTCGATTCGTCAACATCATGACCGCCGAGAGCAACCCTTGCGGCTACTCGTGCAACATTGACGGAGGGGTCAACCGTGAGTACGAAAATACACTTTATGAAATATCCTTCTGATTTTGCTTTTTCAAGGATATCCATTTTATAATGCGAGGAAAGAACAGTTTCAAAAGTGAGGTCTTCCTTTTGTTCAATGGAGCGATACCTCATTTTGTCAGCAAGAATAGCAGCTTCTTCGTTGCTCATTCCCGTTGATGCAACCATATCATCAGCGTTTGTGTAATTTCCGACAATATCAAAGAATTGTGTGATAGTGCTTTTACCCGAGCCGTTTGGGCCGGCAAGCACAAGAACCATCGGTTTTCGTTCAGACATATTTTCTCTCTCCGTCAGCGGTTTCTATATATGCTCTTTTATTAACTTTGTCATACTTTGCAATCGGCTTTTTGCAGATAACGGCTTTGTTGATTGCCGATCTTACAGCTTCTCTTGCCCTTTTATCCATTTCCGCATCACTTTTGGAGATACCATCGTTTGGTGTGTTTGAAGAAATGACAGTAACAGAACGGTTATTGCGCAACGTAACTGTTTTATTCATGTATATACCTCCTTCAAAAGAGTACCATGCTTTATCATATTCGTTTATTTTATTATATCATATTCCAAAAGCATATTCAAGAGATATTTTTTATAACGGATAAATTATGTACCCCCGAACCTCTCTGCCACCCCAATAACCTTCTCCGCCAGTGTAATTGTTGTCAGCAACGGGTCGCCTTCGTGGATCCTCATAGTGCGGCGTATCTCCTTCGGGATAACGACGCGTCCGAGGTCATCTATTCTTCTGACAATTCCTGTGGCTTTCATTTTATTTTCCTCCGATTTTGAGATTTTTTTATGTTATTGCCGAATTTGTAATTTTAAGGCTTTGTGAGTATAGTTTTTGTATTGCAGGCAGGTTTATTCACTTGAATTTGAAATTTTATAAGGTAAAAAATGGTCGGATTTTGAAAAGAAAATAAAAGACTCTATGTATTTCAAGTCATGACTTGAGATGTATAACATTTCCGTTATTCCGTCAGCACAATTGCAGAAAAATTATCGCACCCATTGCCGCAGCGTGAAGAAAGTATTTCCTTCATGGCGCCAAGCCATTCATCCGGAGAGTTTGAGCGGCATAGAGTATCTTCCATTTCACTCTCCAGCACATACTGCCAGAAACCGTCAGAACAGAGAAGAAATGCGTTTGTATCATCCTTGTCCTTGACTGTATATAGTGAACTTATTGCAGGCTTTATTCTATCAGTTCCGGTACCAAGCGCTCTGACAAGCCTATTACGGTCAGCGTCCGAGCGTATCTGCGCTTCGGTTATTTCTCCCATAGCTGCTTTGATCTTCGACCACATCTTTTCAATTGGATTTAGATCCGGACTGTACGGTGGAAGATAAAGAAGAATCATACCCGCTTTCTCGATAGTATCTTTAACTGCTTTTACATGATGTGACCGCATATTGTCCATTATTATCACATCACCTTTTTCCAATGTGGGTAAAAGAACGTTTTCCAGATAGTCAACAAATTTTTCACCTGTTGTTCCTCTAATGTAGGTTGTATATGCTGTTTCTCCGTTAAGACGTATTTATGACAGTATAGTTGTATTGGCAGGCGTGTTTATCGGGGTATGGTCAACAGCACGTCCATAAATTCTTTTCATATCGGTATTTACTCCGCTTTCATCAAGATATACAAGTTTTTCAGGAGGATATTTTGTTATGCTCTCTTTCTTTTTCAGAAACAGGCATTGCGATTTTTTGTTCTTTTAATTCGCTTGCTTTTACAGAGGGAATAACAGACTTCATCCATTCAGCAAACAGTTCATGTATTTGTGAAGGTGTGATCTTTAACATCACATATCGGAATGTATTTGCATCGGGTATGCCGTTTTCAAGCTTGAGATATTTCTCTAACCATTCTCTTCTGTTCTTTCCGAATAGTTCTATTCTGGCGTATGATGTTGCTCCGCAGATTATTGCTATTAATACTAATATCAAATCAACCTATAGATAAATCCTCGGATATAATAATCCAATTCTGCGTCAAGCTCCCTTGACAGGCGACAGCCTGCCTGCGGTCGCTTTCCTTGACTTGGATTATTCTATCTGTCGGCTTTGTCTATAGAACGATTTGATATTAGTATAACATGATAAACAATACTTCATGCAGCGGATATATTACGCTGTTACCTCTTCTTGTATCTTCAATTCCTTCAAGTATTTCTTCAAGACTCAGTTTTTTTATGGTATTTTATTCCTTTTATCTTTTTCTCTATTATACCATGATATTTGCTCTTTGTCTTGTTACAATTCGTTTACAATTTTTTTGCTCGTTGAAATACCGTGTGTTAATTTGTAAGATATATTGACAAGACTTGATTTATCTGATATAATGTTAATTTGTAAGGTGTATGAGCATATATACAGTGAGCTTGTGCTGATGCACACAGTGTGGATACGAAAACAGATAGGAGTAGCGATATTATGAAAGAGAACGACAAGGCGTTCATCGACCAGGTGGCTGACTTTTACTGCACGACTGTGGACGAAGCGCATCCACAAGGGAATATGTCGGCTGTGGCGGACCGATTCGGCATCACCCGTGCGAAGGTCAATAAAATCCTGATCACTGCCGGTGTGATCGATTCACCGCTTCATAGAGATATCATGGAGCTGAAGAAGCAAGGGTATGATATGGACGATATTGCCGCTGCACTCGGTGTGTCTGCTGCTACAGTGAGGATCAACATCCCTTATGAGAAGGTTATCTACAACGGGAAAGAAAAGAGCGCCGGTGCTGGGTATGTAGAAGAGTACCGGAAGCGTGAGCAGATTTTCTTGAATTCTGTGGTTCGAAAAAAGACTGACCGTGAGATTCAAAGAGAGCTATATATGAGTGATCTGCAGAACCAGGCCATGATGGATCTCATGAAGGAGCATGGGTTGTTTGACCATATTGATACAAAGGATGACCCTGTTCATCTCGAGCCGTTTTTCACGGAAGAAGAAGCAAAACTGTTCAAGATGAATCCGGATGTGATGCTGCTTCATATTGAGATGAATGACGTAATACCGGAGGAGGATAGATCGCTGTGTGGCATAAAGCATGGGGAATCTATTTCAAGGGATATCCTTGTGCAGCAGGACCTTCCTCTGCATAATCTTCACTACGTCATCAACCAGGCATTCGGGTTTACAAATTCCCACATGCATGAGTATGAGTTGAGTTCAGAGGACCTGAAATGGGTGACAGCCGGAAAGGTTGAGAATTGGAAGAAGCTGGTAGGCCTGGTATTTAAGAATCCGCTCCGCGACGAAGACCTCGACTTCTGGGATGATGACTACGAGGGCGGCAGTCCGAAGAAATGGATGAGAAGCAAATATACCGGTCTGGGCTATGTAAAGTGTTATGAAGAAGGATACCGAAACATTATCCAGGAATTAGGCAATTGGAAGGTAAAGGCCAATAGTCTGGAAGAATTGATCCACAAATATGAATGGAATCCATTTGCGGTGAATGAGGTTCTTTCGCTCATTAACATCCTGGAATTTGACCCGAGTTATCCGAGGTCTTTTGACGAGTTCTATGAGGTGCTTGCTGACAGTATCCAGGATGCGGCTACTTATTCGGACGAGTCCACGCTGTCCCAGCCGTGGGTGCGAGGATTTGCGAGAGAGCTGCACTACACCTACGACTACGGTGACAGCTGGCATCTGACGATTACGCCAAAGTATGATGCGGAGTATCTGGTGAAGGCCGGAAGGGTAACGGAAAAAGAAGTAAGAGATGCCATCCAGCGGGTCTGCGTGCTTGCCCGTCCGGTTATCCTGGCTGCTGATGGTTATCCTCTTATGGATGACTGCGGAGGAATTGACGGCTATGTAGACACTCTGCGTTCGATTGAGGACGGCGACAAGGACAGCAAGGCATGGGTAAACAGCATGGGCTGGAAGAAGAAAATTGATAAGAGCGTGCTGTAAAACCGAAACTACTGAAAAAGTCGGAGCTAAAGAGAGGAACAAAGTGATGAACAACAAAGAAAAGCCGTGGGATTCATTTGTACTATTTGCGCCGGAGAAAATGATGGAGAAGGACACTGAGGACTATTAATTCTACGGATCAGACGAGTATATAACTCTTTCCAAAGACAAGCTGAATGATAAACCTGTCAGTAACCTCCCAATTTTCGGGCATTTCTGTTATCCAATTTTCGTCCATAAAAGCACAAAAGCAAGCTGCTTTTCAAGCTGGAAAGTATAGTTTCTAGTGAAAAGTTGGTTAGGGTTGTGGTTGTGAGGTTTATTTGTTTACTGGTTTTTTAGTTGAGAGTGGTTTGTTTTCCACTCCATCCATTGTGGTAAAGAACCAGTTCCTTCCACTTTGGAACCATAGAAGGGATAAAGGAAAAGAAGAGGAAATAAAGGAAAAACGAGGAATAAAGGAAAATCGTAAAAAGGAGGAAGAATAACTGTGAGGTTCTCAATAATAGTACCAGTATATAATGTGAAGGATTATTTAGAAGAGTGTGTTGATAGTATTATCAATCAGGATTATTTAGACAGAGAGATAATACTCGTAGACGATGGTAGCGATGATGGTAGTGAGGATATTTGTGATAAATACAAAGTATTTCATGATGTTAAAGTAGTTCATAATGATCATGGTGGGCTTTCAAGTGCTAGAAATGCTGGGATTTCTGAAGCTGAGGGCGAGTACCTAATTTTTATCGATTCCGATGACAAGCTGATGGCAGGCGCACTTTCTTTGATTGCTGATTCATTAAATAATAATGTGGATGTTCTTGTTACGGAACCATACAACTGCTTCGACTGGGATACAATATCGGTTCCTAACCACTTATTTGATATGCCGAATATTGGATGTAAAAATGATTTTATTAAATATATGTATAACAATAAGAAAAGTCTATGGCCTTGCTATCAGTATATCGTAAACAGAAAACTAGTGTTAAATAATGAGCTTATGTTTAAAATCGGTTTTTTGCATGAGGATATTGATTGGACATATAGATTGTTGGATGTGGTTCGTTCTTACGCATTTATGAACAAACCTTGGTATTTGCGACGAATGAACCGTAAAGGATCTATTACAAATACACTAAATATTCAGCGAGTGCATGATATTAATACGATTGTTCATGAACTTTTTTATAACAAGAATTACTATAGTGATTTGTCGATTAAAGAAAAAAGAGTTGTGTTACGTTCACTTAATCGTTTAATGTTGGGTTCGATTGTATTGTGCAAGAAAATGGAATCCCTGACAAATAGTGCCATTATTAGTGAATATAAGAATAATAGGGAGTTGTTTAAATATTATAGTTCAGTAAAAGGATTTGTTTTTTGGTTGGTGGTTAGTTTTTTGGGAGTAAAAAATGCATTGAGGCTTTATGAAAGGAATAAAATCTGGTAATAAGCCTGACAAAAAAGCAGAGAATATCTGGGTATATGCATTATTTCCGAGTGGGCTTATTTGGGACTTTCGTTTTTCTATAGAAGCAACAACAGGGAAATGAATGCATACATGAGACTTTACTTGCCGGTTCTAATACTAAACACCAATAAAATACAGGAAAAAATCTGCGCCGAAATCCTATATATTCGAGATTGTCGGCTTGATTTTTTCCATATTTTAAATGGTGTTTAGTATAATACTAATATCAAATCAACCGTAAGACTAAATCCTCGGATATAATAATCCAATTCTGCGTCTGGCTCCTATGCAATGTAATTGCATTGAAGGGCATACAGCCTTACTGCGGTCTGCCTCCAAGGTAAACAAGTTTACCTAACTTGGATTATTCTATCTGTCGGCTTTGTCTATAGAACGATTTGATATTAGTATA
>JBJFFR010000131.1:0-9390 GCA_051891935.1 Oscillospiraceae bacterium | reverse complement strand
GGCAGATATTATCCTCTTTCACCCGTATGACCGCTGGGGCTTCTCAACAATGACACCGGAGTACAACGAACTTTATCTGAAATACACGGCGGCAAGGTTTTCGGCTTTCAGAAATGTATGGTGGTCATTTGCTAATGAATATGACTTGATAAAAAACAAGAGCATTGAGGACTGGGAACGATATGCGCAGATAATCGTAGAAAGCGACCCGTATGATCACCTGCGATCAATACATAACGGTAATCAGTTTTACGATCATACAAAGTCATGGATAACGCACTGCAGCATTCAGCGTTCTCCGGAAGGAACATCCGAGTGGAGAAAAAGCTATGGCAAACCGATAGTAATTGACGAAATGCTATACGAGGGAAATATTCAGTATGCGTGGGGGAATATTTCGCCGCAGGAGCTTGTTCGGAGGTTCTGGGAAGCACTTTGCCGCGGCGGCTACGGTGGTCATGGCGAAACCTACATAGACGATAAGGCGATATGGTGGTCTCATGGCGGAGAGCTTAAAGGCGGCAGTCCGGAAAGAATAGCTTTTATGCGAAAAATACTTGAGGAAGCTCCGGACGGCGGATTGCGACCCAAAAACATGGAATGGGACGAGATATGTGTGGTTCCGGAAGATGAAAATCTAGCTTATGAAACCGGTTATCACCTGTTTTATTACGGGATTTCGCGTCCGGGATTCAGATATTATCATATTGACGATAATAATATATACGCCGTCGACATTATAGACACATGGAACATGACGGTTGAGAATGTCGGAAGTTTTAAGGGACGTTTCAGAATTGATCTGCCCACAAAAGAGTATCTTGCGGTTAGAATTAAGAAAGCAGAGGATGGGTAGAGAAAATGCCAGTTCTCAAGGTCAAGTCCCATAGCCGCAAGGACTTCAAGAAATGATAATTCTTTTTCTGCTGCCTGTCCTTCAATTCCGGGTATGAAAAATAAACTGTGTAAATGAATTTCCCACAAAAATTTCGACAATACTATATTTGCAGCCAAACAAGGCAACGCTGAGGAGCGACCCGACGCAGGCTGCGGAATAAAACGGTGAAGAGCAGTAGCAGAAATGTTGCTGCTTTTGGCTTGCGATATCCGCCTTTTAGGTGCGCTTGTATTAAGCCCTTATAGGGCTATATTCAAACCACCACTTGAAGTGGTGGTCATGACTTTTTCCTACTTCACAAACCTAATCTGCACATTCAGTTTCAAATACTGCTGACCGTCAACCTCATAAATGCTGCCAAACCCGTGTTTGCTCTTGCTCGGAGTATCAAAGCGAGTGTTCAAGAACAAATAATTTTTAAAGGCGTTATGGTTATAGATATGGTAGCATACTATGTCACCGTCATCCTTGACGATAATATAGCCGCCCGTAGCTTCATAATCGCCCGTCCACATTGTACCGGGAACCATTCCGAGGGCAATGTTAGTCAACAGCTCCTTGACCTTATGACGCAGGAGAATCTGATTCTCAAGTGTGTCGATCAAGTCGGAATCGGCAACAATATCCGTCAGCTCCGAGATAAGATATACTTTGTCCTTGTAATACCGATATATCATCTCCGCAAATATTTTCGGCATTTCGGTCATAACCATTTTCAGGTTGAAGTCGAGGATCTCATTATCCGTTTGGACAAATTCTACACTTGTTCCGAGAGAAGAAAGATAGTCGAATTTGTCCTTGAAATACTTGAAACCGTGGAATGTACTTATTTCGTCTTCGGTTAGCTTATGTCCCACAAGCTTATATGTAAAAATAGTTGCTCCCGAAGCGTTGAATAGTGTGGACGGACTGCCAAGCTGGGATTTTATGCTGAAACCGAAAGTATCATCACGTCCGGACATAATATCGTGTACCATAATGTGAATATCGGCTTTATCCTGAGATTTCGCTTTCAAGGTTTGACATTTTACGGAATTTGCAAAGCTCCATACCTCGGGAAGCTCAAAAGCACCTTTAGAACCCTTTTTGTCCTTTATGCCTGCAAGCAGTTTATCCGTTTGCTCAATAAAGCTGCTGATGGGAACACTGCAAATAACATCACCGGTTTCGGCGTTAATGACCTTAATTTCGGCATCACGGCAATACTCAAGTGTGCCGTTGCTTTGCGAACGGATAACCTTAAGCACGTCATAATATATTTCGGGTATCTTGTTTGTATCTGCATTGGCTGCATACAGCTTTCCGTCTGCAAGAAGCTTGAAAAGCGTATATAATTCGCTCCATTCACCTATATTTCCTGTCATTTATTTTCTCTCCTTTTCAAGCTGTGCCAGGCACTTCTTCATAAATTTTGCCATCTCCTCCACCGCAGGAATAGTGACCGCATTGCCAAACTGCTTGTATCTCGGTCCGTCGGCAAGCTTTTCGGGGAAACTGAAAGTATCGTTGCCGTCTTTATCAAGGAATGCATAGTTTACAAAACCCTGCAGCTTTCCCCATTCTCTGGGAGTCATTGCACGAATACCCTTATCATTGAGCGGGGTTTGCTTTGAGGGAACGATCTTGCCTGCAACCCCTTCTTTGGGGTCAATAACAAGGTTGCGTTCCTTGCCCGAACCGCCCGTAGCAAGAATAGCATTTGAGATAGGGTGTTCAATCTCGGGAAGATTCACAATACGGTAGCCGAATCCGTTTCCTTTTCCCTCATGTCGAGCTTTATGTCTTTCTAGAGTTTCCACATAACCGGAAGAAAGGAAATATTTATCGGGAGCATTCATTTCAAGCAGATCGTTCAAATCGTTGTAAATAGGCGTTTTTCTCTTTTCGGGAAGTGTATTCGGCAAGCTGTCAACGGAATCTCCGTAATAATCTCTGCTGAAGCCCATAATATAGACTCTCAGTTTGTTTTCGATTATAAAAAAATCCCTGTTAAGGATTACTTCCTTAACAGGGAAAATACACTATTCACTTTGTTAATACATATACGCTTTGATTATTATACTTTTCTGCTACTTCTTGCAGTTCATTATCTTCGCAGAATAGAAAAATTGAGTTTGGAGATAGATTGAGAAAATCATCAATAACATTTAATTGGGCTTCCTCATAAGTATCATATTCAATAAAGTATATTCCACCAGGATAACGACATCTGCATTCACCGCAGGCTTTCCAAAATGTTAATGAAGTATCAAGTTTGAAGTCCATTATTTCAACTCTTAATTCTATATCGCCGCCACGCTCAATATCGGCTTTTAAATACACTTCGTTGTTTTCTATTGTAATCAAATATAGTTTTTCGTAATCATTTACACTCTGAACATATTGTTCTTTAGTTATTTCCTGCATTGTCTACCTCCAATTCTGGAAAATAACATCACTATGATATTGCAGGAAATCTTTTGCTGGAGCAAATTTTTCTGGCAAAGTAATCTTTTGGTTATCATAGCATTTGAAAAAGGTGTTGACTGTATTTCCGTTACAGATATCAGAAAGGTCTGATGAAATATGTAACCTGTAATCTGGTGTAACAGTAATAAAGCCTTTATCAAATGCCCGGTCGTGCAGAGCATTTAAGCACAAGCCATTTCGTGGGTTAGTTCTATCAATGTCATTACTATCTGCCCACGGCTTTATATGACTTGCTATCAATAATGACATATTACTCAGACCAGTAATGCAGCAAGCATTACCGTAAGAAGATAATACTGCACTTCTAAAAAAGCTTTGATTTACTCTCTGCTTTACTGTAGCTGTTCTAACTTTTCCGACAGGAATGTTATTAAATGAGTTTTCGTCTTCAAAATTATCACCTTGCAGCTCAGCAATATACTTTTCACTCTCATATGCCAAATCGTCCCAACGACCATTAAATTCGTCCCAAATTTCTTTGTCCAATTTACTTGCATTTGTCAATCCCGATATTCCTTGAGCTTTCAGAGTCTCATCAAAACTGCCGAAATTTCCTATTTTCATATTTACGGCACTTGGAGAACGTCCGATTAAATTGGCAATTCTTATAACATCAGGATGATTTTTAGAAGAATGCTGAAATGGAATTTTACAATATAAATTAAATACGATAATTTCTTCTCTTCGTGTCCATTTGTTTTGCATAGCCATTCCTCCAAAAGCTCAAAATCTAACCATATAAAAACA
Source organism: Oscillospiraceae bacterium (assembly GCA_051891935.1). Lineage (GTDB taxonomy): Bacteria > Bacillota > Clostridia > Oscillospirales > Ruminococcaceae > UMGS363. Next base: position 5,276 of record JBJFFR010000131.1, on the reverse strand, counting down.
CAAGTTCAATATCAGTCTATTCAGTCAAGTTCTTCTTAATATCTTTTCCCCAGAATCGAAGCACCGTCCACCCCTCCGCTTCAAGTTTTTCGGTGACCTCACGGTCACGTTCCATATTACGCTCTATTTTCGGTATTCAAAATTCTTAAAGTTCCTTTTGCGTTTGTTCCAGTTATAACTGTGTCATAACTCGCTGTAACATAACGCTGCTATTTTGGTCTGTAAAGACAATATCGCGCTTGTCGCATATTGTAGCTTATTTGTACGGGCGTTTTCTTACTTATGGTTGACAACTCCCTTAAATAAATGCTTTGTGTATTTAATTATATCATATATTCGTTTATTAATCAAGATTTTGATAAGTTTTTGTAGTATTGATGTACAAACATCTGCAAAAGTACAGAAAGATTTGCCGCACGTTCCTATTATGGAAGATTCTTTAAGAATTGTTGTTTTTATTCTTTTAAAATGTGCATATAGTACTATCCAAAATCTCTATAATCGTGATTTGGTAAATCATGATTAGATTCAATTATACCAAGTCGGGCATTATTAGTTGAGACAGAAAAGGTCATTTCATCAATAAATCAAAATCACTATTCGGCAAATAATTGTTACCATTAACTTCACGATAAGCACATTCAAGCTGACCCAACTTCGACTTTTTATCCAGCTTTGCGTATGTGGGAGATATTTTTTCAAGCATTCTATTTGCCGTATTGAAAACATACAGTTTTGAATTATCCCTTAACTTCAGATACTTCTCAATCTCATGATTAAGCTTGTCCCTAAGCTGCTGAGTCATTTGATCGGCAAGCTGTTCTGCCTGACGCTTAATGCGCAGGTTAGCTTTTCTGCTAAGCTGTTCAGCTCGCCTTCTTTCGGCTTCGGCAGCTTTCTTGTCTTCATCGGATGTCAGCGTGTTATTGGAATACCGTTTCATCATTTCAACCGATTCCATATAATCGTCATATTCGGTTTTATCCATCTCATACTTTTCAGAACCCGAAAAAAGCTTGATTTTCTTTTTAGGCATTTTAGCAGCAATATCAGCCAGCAAAGCTATCTGTATGCGTTTGTCGCGAATATCATTATTCAGACGTTCTTTTTCTTCGGCAAGCAGTTTGTTTTCGCATTCAGCCTGCTTGAAAATATTCTCTGAATTCTGCTTTGCTTCATCTATGATATCTGCTGCTTCTGCCTTAGCCTGCTCTTTGACAGCGTTAGCATCGAGCTTTGCATTGTCCAAAATGTTCTCTGCTTCCTGTTCTGCACGTTCTGCGGTTGCTTTTGCGTCAAGTTCAGCTTTTTCTGTTATGTTCAGAGCATCCTGCTTTGCCTTCTTAACGATTTCCTGCGCATCGGCTTTACCTTCACGGATAGCCTGCCTATAAATTTTCGTTGCATAGGTTTCGCCTCTGTTGTTCAGACGTTCTTCATCCTTGGTTTTGGTTTCCAGACCATAGCAGCGGCATATTTCCTTTAAGAACTCACGATCCTTATCCCGCCATTCCGTAAAGGCGGTATTTTTGTTTTTAAAACCCATATTTGCCAATGCTCTTTCATATCCGACCTGCTTTTCGGGACCCTTCACATATCCCGTTCCAACGGGTACATAGTCGATATGAATGTGCGGAGTGCCATGCCATTCGTCATTGTGTATAGCAGCGTACACAACACGAAAATTCGGATTACGTTCTTCAAAGGAGGGGATATAGATATCCTCTATTTCCGGATCGTTGTCATCCAGACGCTTGAGAGACTTGTTTCCATTTTGATCTTCAACCTTCTTAAAACGTCCGCCGTTAAAGTATATTTCAAGAATTTCTTTAGCAATTTCGGCTTTTGGATTAGGCATCAAGTTCCTGCTGTCGGTTACGGCGTTTCCGTTAATGTCATAATATGTGTTGTCACATTTGTCCCACTTCACAGGATTTCCGTCCTTGTCAATAAAGTTGCCGTATTCGTCACGCATATACAGACTGAAGTCCTCACAACTGCCTATTTGAGACAGCTCTTCATAGAAGGATTTTATCTCATGCTTGCCCCTTGCGTTGGAAGTGAGAATCGTCTGCGCACTTTCGCTGTCGGGGTCATGATGAAAGAGATGTTTAAAGTAGCTTTTTCTGTCATACTTTTTTCTGTCCGATCTTTTCTGTTTAAAGTTGTAGTCATCAATAGCATCACCGAAAGCATCTTCGTAGACTTCTGCCAGAGTTTTATCTACAAATACGATGTTATTCTTTGTGAGCTGTGGATCGACATTTTTCGGAGTGAACTCACGCCTGTTGTGAGCAAGGTTGCCTGTCTGACCGTAACCTAAATCCTTGTTCTGATTAGTTGTAATACTTGTTTTCATAAAATTACGTCCTTTCATAGTGTCAGTTTATTACGTCTTAGATTTTGTTAATCGAAACAGAACGTGCGTTTGTTTCATACGCCATGACACTATTGACAAAAAGCCATAGTTTTTCATCAATAGTTGGCGCAAGGGGAGAAGATTTCACCCTCCCCCCTTGACCTCCTACCCAAAATATATATCCCATATCAAACTGAACTTTTTTGTATTCAAAATCATCGGATATATATTTTCACGGAAGCAGGCTCCCGTCGGGTTGATTTTCTTACGATCAAGAAGAAGTAACGGGAGAGAGAATAATGTATGCTTTGATGTCGTTTTTTTGAGTCAGAAGGTTTTTCATCTATATATGGGACGGTCGTTGCCGACCGTCGAATGGTTTTTAAAGGACAAATGCAGAAGTCTGTAGGCAGCTTTTGTGTATGTCTTTTATTTCCAATATCCGATAGGACAGCAGCAGGGCTGCTGTCGGTGGGTTTTCAAAGGTTGGTTAAGAGAGCAACGGTAATGTCGGCAGCTGTTGCTTTCTTGACTGCCAATTCAATTCAGAAGGAGCTGAACAAAATGAAGTTGTATTTCGAACCCATATAGCAATAAGCTTGCTCAACATCAATGCTGTCACAAATCAAAACAAAAACACTTCATAACACGAAAGGACGGTCATTCCTATGACAATTTCCGAAATTAAAATTCGCAAGACATTCTCCGAGGGTAACCTCAAAGCTATCGTTTGGTGTTCTCATAATGCGCACCCGACTTTCTTATTGCAGAGTACACAAACATCTGCGTAAGGGTAGGTGGGCATAACTGTTGGACGCTCATTCAGATGGGCATAGCTGTGCTGTAAAAATGTTTTCATGATGATTTACCTCGCAGTCAATATACTGTCATAAATTTTGTTTTAAAAAAGTATCAAGCATTTTCTGATAAACAAAAAAGCATGAAACCATATACTTTTAAAGTATATAATTTCATGCTAGAAGTTTTCTTGTTTTTGAGTTTTGAATAACTAAAGGTAATCATCAAAAAACGTAAACCGTAAATCAACGAAAACTGAACTCAACTATAATTGTACTCGAATTTTGAGCTTTGTCAATCATCTTGCCGAGAATTTTCACCAACATTTCATCTAATTTTCACATTAAAATTTTTGCGACAGGTACAATATTTAAAGTGAGAAAGCGAGCTTGACAAAAGGCTGCTTCCCGATACTAATACTAAACACCAATAAAAAACGGGAAAAAATCTGCGCCGAAATCCTATATATTCGAGATTGTCGGCTTGATTTTTTCCATATTTTAAATGGTGTTTAGTATAAAAATTCTGTTCTGGGATATTACACCTATATGTACAAGAAGGCCGAGCCTATCGACAGGCTCGTGACCAAAACACTTAACTATTGATATTATGAAAAGAGCCGAGTAAAATGTTCCAGTGGAATACTTTACTCGGCAATTTTTATTCTGATTCGACTTTAATGGTGATAGCGGTAAATTATTGATTATGCTGTTCGAGTTGCTTACGAGCATTATCAATTGCTTGGAGGAGCTTTGTTTCAAGAAGCTCCTTTGGCGGCATCTTGGTCATATATTGTGCAACGTGGATACTGCCGTTATTGAGTTCCAGAAGTTCAATGGTTTCCTGTGATTTTTCTGCACAAAGAATAAGTGCAATAGGGCTGTCTTCTCCCTCCGCACGTTCATATTTATTTAGCCATCGTAGATATAACTCTACTTGTCCTTTATATTCCGGTTCAAAAGCACCCAATTTCAGTTCTATCAAAACAAGACGATGCAGAGTTCTGTGGTAAAAGAGTAAATCCATATAGTAATCTTTTCCGTCAAGAACAAAGTGCTTTTGTCTTGCAAGAAAAGCAAAATCCGAACCCATTTCAAGAATGAATTTTTCAAGCTCAGCCAAAATGGCATTTTCCAAGTCCCTTTCGCTGTAAGTATCTTTTAAGCCAAGAAAATCAAGTATATACGGATCTCTGAAAAACAAATCAAGCGACATTTTTCGATCGTTTCTCAACAGGTCAATTTCATTCTTGATTGTTTCGTCCGGCTTTTGAGATATAGCAGTTCTTTCGTAAAGCATTGATTTTTTACGTTCACGCAGTGTTCTGACGCTCCAATTTTCATTTTTACACATAGCTGCATAGAAATCAATTTTTAGCTGATCTTCAATCGGAAGCAGTTCAACAAAATGTGACCAAGTTAATTGTTGCGACAGCGTCGCCACTTTTTCAATATCGGAAAATTTCTGATAAAATTTTATCATTCTGAATACAGATGAAGTGTTAAATCCGGAGCCGTAATTATCGGTCAGCTTTCGGCTTATTTCGGATACGATTTGCTTGCCGTATTCAGCTTTGGCGTTATTCATTACTTGATTAACAAGAATGTTGCCTATATTCCAATAGAGCGTTATCATTGCTGTGTTTACGGCGGATTTTACTTCTGTTTTCTTAGATTCAATGAGTGCTGCTATGGCTGCATATACATCATCATAACCGCTATTTTTCGCAGGCGTGTTTTCCATATATCTGCTCCTTTATAAAAGTTGCGACGTGTCGCCATTTTTTGAGAATATAAAATGTGCCTTCATAATTTTGATTTGGAATCGATCTTTATAAGCTGAAGTGTTTCTTGCAATAAGGCATCGTGGCTTATTTTATAGATAATTATACTACATTTGCTGGCTAAAATCAAGGCGTTCTGATTGATGCAATATCAAAGTTTTTTTCAATTATCAGAAAAAATAATTACTCAAATGATTTCTCAATTATACTAGAAGGTTTTTCATCTATATATGGGACGGTCGTTGACGACCGTCGGATGGTTTTTAAAGGGATGAATTCAGGAATATGTCAGCAGTTCTTGTGTAAACCCTTGTAATTATCATTCTCACATAAACA
>JBJFFR010000130.1:0-9885 GCA_051891935.1 Oscillospiraceae bacterium | reverse complement strand
CTCCTCTCCCCCTTATTGGTTCTCCCTTTGCAGAGAGCTCCACGAAACAAGGCGGCTAATAATTTTGGGGGGAGAATATAGATACTGCGTTACCGCTCGCAACCTATAATATGTTCCGTTAATGTGAATACGGGCGGATATGGAATCCGCCCCTACCACAAAATGTGTTTTCACGTTCATATTGAATAGCTGCTCATACTTCGTCTGACAGCAAATATACTCACTTCGTTCGTATATTTGCTGTCAGAGGATAGTTGTTCCGTTGATAAAGAATAAGCGCAATTCACGAATTTTGGGTTTACAAAACGATTTCTCACGTTCTGTTTTAACTTTCTTTTCGTGAATTGCGCTTTATATTTGATAGATATTTTGCTTTTATTGCTGATTATTTGCCATAGTTTAGGGAGTTTCGCTTCTGCGGAAGCGACCAAGTGGCTTTGCCCCTTGGAACCCCACCACCCTTTAAAAAGCGTGGACGTAAACTTTGATCTCTTCGCGGTGTGGTTCGGCTCAATCCACAACTCCGCCTTCAACTACAAGGTTTTCCTTGTCTACTGCTGAACCGTAGACGGACGCAAGCGTTTCGTCATAGTCGTTATGGAAGAAGTTTTCGTTCGCAAGAGCCTTGATCTCGTCATTGATGTAGGTGAGAAGTGTTTCATTGCCCTTTGTTACTGCAGGAGCAATAGTATCAAGGCTTCCGAGAGATTCAATGCCGACTGTGAAGCCGGGGTTCTGCATTGCCCATGCGAGCACTTCGGTATTGTCGGTGGAGAATGCGTCGCCTCTGCCGTCCTGGAGTGCGGAGTAAGCTTCGTTGTATTCGTCAAACTTGATGAGTTCAAGTCCGTTGTATTGGTTATCTGTGAAGAACTGCTCTGCTGTTGTGCCCTTTACAACGATGAGCTTCTTATTTTCAAGGTCAGCTTCGGAATTTATAGGTGCGCTTTCGGGGGAAACTACGCCGAGGGCAACCTTCATATACGGAAGTGCAAAATCGACCTTTTCTGCTCTTTCGGGTGTAACGGTGAAGTTTGCGAGGATGATATCGACCTTGCCTGTGATGAGGTACTCTGCTCTGTTTGCGGCTTCAACGGAAACAAGTTCAAGCTCTGTTCCGAGATCCTGTGCAAGTCTTTTTGCAAAGTAAACGTCATAGCCCTGATATTCGCCGTTGTTGTCAACATATCCGAACGGATTCTTGTCGGAGAAAACGCCGATCTTGACTTTGCCGCTTTCCTTGATCTCGTCTACTGTACGGTAAACCTTTGCATTTGAGCCTGCTGCTGCGTCTGTGCTGTCGGAAGCATTTCCGCAAGCTGCAAAAGAAACTGCGATCGCTGCTGCGGATAATGCTGCAAGGATCTTCTTAAAGCTGAATTTTTTCATAATGATCTTCCTTTCAAAATTTAATCCGAATAAGTAAATGTTTTTAAGAACTGCTTTGCACGTTCTGTTTTGGGCGCTTCAAAAAACTGCTCGGGAGAGCCCTCCTCAACTATTTCGCCGCCGTCGATGAAGATTATCCTGTCAGCGACAGCCTTTGCGAACGCCATTTCGTGAGTTACTATCATCATTGTTGTGCCGCTTTTTGCAAGGTCAAGCACAACTTTGAGCACCTCATGCACCATTTCGGGGTCGAGTGCTGCAGTTATCTCGTCGAGAAGAATGATATCGGGGTGGATTATAAGGCTGCGGACAATTGCCGCACGCTGTTTCTGTCCGCCCGAAAGCTCATTCGGGTAAGCGTCCGCTTTTCCTGCAAGACCTACCCTTTCAAGGAGCTTCAGGGTTTCATCCTCGACTTCCTTTTTGTCACGCTTCTGCACCTTGAGCGGCGCAAGTGCGATATTCTGTGCGATCGTCATGTGTGGAAAAAGGTCATAGCTCTGAAAGACCATTCCTATATGCTGACGAATTTTTGTAAGGCTTTTTTTGCCGTAAAGTACAGGTTCTCCGTGGAGCGTTACGCTTCCGCCCTGTATGGGTTCAAGTCCGTTTAGACAGCGGAGCAGCGTGCTTTTTCCGCAGCCGGACGGACCGATAAGAACGAGAACTTCGCCCTTTTCGACCGAAATTGAAAGGTCTTTGAGGATAACGTTGTCGCCGAACTGTTTATGCAGGTTTTTTACCTCGATTATCTTTTCCGCCATTATATAAACTCCTTATAAAACTTATGCCGAAAGCTTTTTCTGCTTCTTTTCAATTGCTGCCGAGAGCATCGAAAGCGGAAAGCAGACGAGAAAATACATTATAAATATTGTTCCGTAGACCCAAAGTGCAGCGTTCGGCGCTTCAAAGCGGTTTGCGTCGATTATCTGTTTTCCGACTTTGAGCACCTCTGTAACGCCGATAAGCGAAACAAGTGCGGTGGTTTTTATCATTCTTGTTGAAAGATTGATGATATTCGGTATAAGCAGCCGGATAGCCTGCGGAAAAATGACGTAGATATAAGCTTGCAGCTTGGTAAGGCCGAGCGACTGCGAAGACTCGTACTGGTGAACGGGGACGCTTTCAAAGCCGCCTCGGACAAGGTCGCCCATTTCAGCCGTTCCCCATATCGTAAAGACGATGACCGCCGAGGTTTCGCCCGAAAGATTTATGCCGAGCGTTCTGACGATGCCGAAAAACACGATGAAAAGCCATACGAGCTGCGGCATTATGCGGACTATTTCAAGATAGGCTCTGCAAATTGCTCTGACAGCCTTGCTTTTCACTCTCATAGCTGCGCCGAGCAGCGAGCCGAAGATAAGCGAAAAGCCTATCGAGATGAGTGCGATGCGTATCGTTACCCAAAGCCCTCCGAGCAGTCTTAAAAAGTTGCTGCCCTCGAATACAATTTTAAGCCCCTCCACGGCGAAGCCTCCTTTCAAGCACCGAACACAGCAGCGATATCGGCAAAATAATGATAAGGTATGCTATGACGAGCATAAGGAGCGACTCCGTTGTGCTGGAGTACATTCCGATAAGGTCTTTGGCTATGTACATAAGGTCGGCAAGTGCAACTGCGCTGAAAACGCTGGTTTCTTTGAGAAGAAAGATGATGTTTGCGCTCACAGCAGGCATTGCAGCCGCCGCAGCTCTCGGAAAAACAACATAGCGCATTATCTGCGGCTTTGTAAGTCCAAGACTTTCTGCGGATTCGATCTGGGCTTTTTTGATGCTCCGGAAAGCGCTTAAAATGGATTCTGACATATAGCTTCCGCCGAGAAAGGTCAATCCGATTATGCCGCAGGCTTCGGAGGAGAGAACTATCCCTGCCTTCGGAAGTCCGAAATATAAGAAAAACAGCTGCACAATGAGCGGCGTGTTTCTCGAAAGCTCGGTGTAGATGACAGAGATCGTGCGCAGTACGGGTATCTTATAATACCTTGTCAATGCACAGATCAGACCGACAACTGCGGAAAGTATGATACCGATGCCGCCCGTTACGACCGTCAGCACCGCAGCTTTGACATAAAGAGGATAATGCTGCGTAATGAATGCCAGATCCATGGTTTCCTCCGTTTTAGAGTATATTTTGGCTTTCTGCAATATGCAGAAGAGTATTTATTTTAAAGGTACTGTTTAAGGAATCACATAAACAGCAATTCCTTATTATACAACTAAAACGCTGATTTGTCCAGCGTTTTAGTTATTTTTTTAGTATTTTTTAGAAAATTGCTACAACTGCGCCGTTGTAGTTTTCAGCGATGAAGCTCTTTACTTCGTCTGTCTGGAGTGTGGAAACGAGAGCCTGGATCTTTGCGCTGTTTTCATTGCCGCTGTTTACTGCAATGATGTTTGCGTAGGTCTGTGCTGCGTCGCCGGAAGCGTCCTCTGTTGCGATTGCGTCTGCGATCTTAAGACCTGCTGCGAGAGCGTAGTTGCCGTTGATGACTGCGAGAGAACCATCGCCTGCGTTTGCAAACTGTGCTGCAACAGTATCAGCCTGAACGGTTGTGATCTTGTAGCCGTGATCGTCAACGATATCGAGCGTTTTTACGCCGTCAGCAGCGTTTGCGCCCTCGGGGAGAGTGATAATACCTTCCTGCGCGAGAAGGAGAAGAGCTCTTGTTTCGTTGCTGTCATCGGCAGGGATAACGATAGATGCGCCCTCGGGGATATCCGCAACGCTTGCAACGCCGTTTGCATAGAGTCCGAACGGCTCATAGTGGATGGAAGCAACGGAAACGAGGTTTGTGCCGTTGGATTCGTTGTAGCTGTTGAGGTAAGGAGTGTGCTGGAAGTAGTTTGCGTCAAGCTCACCGTCGGCAACTGCCTTGTTCGGAAGAACATAGTCATCGTAGATCGTGATCTGGAGGTCGTAGCCCTGTTCTGCAAGCTTATCCTTGACAAATTCGAGCACTTCACCGTGAGGTGTTGATGTTGCGCCAACCTTGATGACATTATCGGTGTTGTCTGCTGTGGTGTCGGCTGCGGAATTATCGGCAGCTGTTGTTGTTTCGGTTGTTCCTGTGTTTGAAGAGCAGCCTGTGAGTGCGAGTGAAGCGATAGAAAATGCGGCGATAATGCTTGTTAATACGATATTCTTTTTCATAATAATTTTCTCCTTTATTATACGTTTGATTTCGGGTTTTGGTGAATGAATTAACAACATCGTTCTGTGTACATTCGTCCGTTCCTGAAATTCTCACGCAAAAGGCGGTCAAAAAGCTTTTCCATTTTTCATTTTCTCCTTGATTCTGTAACGCTTGTAAATTACAGCATTACTTATTAATACGTTTGTCCGTCTTGCGGGCGAGCATCATTCCAAACTCCTGAATGAGCTGGACAATGATGATCGTCAGTACAACGCACACCCATATTATGTCGTTTTTAAAGCGCTGATAGCCGTAGTTTATAGCTATCGTTCCGAGGCCGCCGCCTCCGATCGTTCCTGCCATTGCGGAATAACCGAGTATAGTTACAAGCGATATCACCGCGCCGACGATAAGCGACGGCTTTGATTCGGGGATAAGCACCTTGCAGATTATCTTGAAATTTGAGGTTCCCATTGACTGTGCGGCTTCGATAACGCCCTTGTCAACTTCCTTTATCGAGCTTTCGACCATTCGGGCAACGTATGGTGCGGCTGCGATGATGAGCGTTACGATCATTGCCTTGTTTCCGAGGCTCGTTCCGACAACAAATTTTGCAACGGGAAGCATTGCGACCATAAGTATTACGAACGGAATGCTTCGGAAGATGTTCACGATAAAACCGAGTATCTTGTTGAGCCACGGGATAGGCTTTATGCCGTCCGAGCTTGTGACATTCAGAAGAATTCCTATCGGAAGTCCGATGACGTAGGAAAAGAATGCGGAAATGAACGTCAAATAAACGGTTTCCCATATTCCCTTCTGTAAAACGCCTTTTTCAATAAGCTGTGAAAGCAGGTCTGACATTATTTTTCACTCCCATTCGTTCAGTCGTTAAGCTCCGAGTATTCGATGCCGTTTGTATCAAGATAGGCTTTTACCCGATCGTATGAGCTGAAAGGTACCTGTATGATAAGCTGACCGTAAGCCTTGCCATCAATGTCCTTTGTGTCGGCGTGAAGGATGTTCACAGCTGCGCCGCATTCAAGGACAATTGCCGCAAGAACAGGCTTGCCCGAGCTTTCGCCGTTGAAAACGATGCGGATCTTTTGACCCTCGTTTATCTCGTCTGCGACCTTTATCTCGGGAAGAACAAGCTTTTTGGCGATATCCGACTGCGGATTTGCAAATACCGTTTTAACATCGCCCATTTCGGCAACAACGCTCTTGTCGAGAACTGCAACTCTGTCGCAGATGCTGTCGATGATGCTCATTTCGTGAGTGATAACAACGATCGTGATGCCGAGCTCCTTGTTTATCTTCTTCATAAGTTCGAGAATGGAACGTGTCGTGTCGGGGTCAAGTGCGCTTGTAGCTTCATCGCAGAGCAGGTATTTCGGGTTTGCGGCAAGTGCTCTTGCGATCGCAACACGCTGCTTCTGACCACCCGAAAGCTGTGAAGGATAGTTCTTTTCCTTGTCGGAAAGAGAAACAAGCTCAAGAAGCTCCCTTGCTCTCTTTTCGGCTTCGGCTTTCTTCACTCCTGCGACCTCAAGCGGAAAACAGACATTTTTAAGAACAGTCCTCTGTTCAAGCAGATTAAAGCCCTGGAAGATCATTCCTATGTTCCGCCTTGCATCAAGCAGCTGCTTTGTCGTGAGCTGTCCGAGGTTCTTTCCGTCGATGATAACTTCGCCCGTTGTAGGACGTTCGAGAAAGTTTATGCAGCGGACAAGGGTGCTTTTTCCTGCGCCGGAAAGTCCGATGATGCCGAAGATCTCTCCGTCATTTATTGTGATGTTGACTTCCTTTATCGCAGTAACGGCCTTTTCGCCTTTGCCGTAGGTTTTTGATATATTTTTCAGTTCGATCATTTCTGTACTCCATCAAAAATAAAAAAAGCAGGCGAACCTGCTTCATACGGATATATGATAAAAACGTTAAAAGCAGCTTTTATGATATTCATTTTTTCGGCACATTTCGCACATAGACATTGCAGCGTACATGGACATCATATCAGCTCGCTCCTTTCAGATTTTTTGGGGTTTGTTTACTATGGTTTTATTATACAGCCTAAATCATAGTTTGTCAATAGGTTTTATCATAGTTATTTGCTCAAACATTTTCCACAGTTTCAAGGGATTTTTTACACATCATACAAATTCGGCAGAAATGAGAGCGGTGAACCAAAACAAAAAACCACCTATCCGAAGATAAGTGGTTGATTGGTGCGGTAAATGGGACTTGAACCCATACGTCAAAGACACACGCCCCTCAAACGTGCCTGTCTGCCTATTCCAGCACTACCGCATATTAAATTTTGTCGTTTCGGTTTTCCCTTCCTGACGACGATATTTATTATAACACACAACAATATATTTGTCAAGCGTTTTTTCAAATTTTTTTGAGATTTTTTTGCAAAATCAGAAAAATGACGTAAATACGTTGAATTTAATGCGTAATTCGTAATGCGTAATTCGTAATTAGTTTCGCATAATGTTAAAGCATAGAGTTAACAATAAAAAATGCAATTCACGAAAAAACAAATAGATCGTGAATTGCATTATCTTTTTAAACTACAAATAATTACGCATTAAGAATTACGCATTACGCATTGAAAAAAGCCTTATGCCTTTACGGAGTTGAGCTTCTTTGCGAGCTGGGACTTCTTTCTTGCAGCACAGTTCTTGTGCATAAGACCCTTTGCGCAAGCCTGGTCAACAGCCTTGATAGCAGCTCTTACTACTGCCTCGGAATCTGCAGCCTTTGCAGCTGTAGCAGCGTCAGCCTTCTTGAGGGTAGTCTTGAGAGCAGTCTTAACGGACTTGTTTCTCATTGTCTTTGTAGCGATAACCTTAACTCTCTTCTTAGCGGATTTAATATTTGGCATTTTGTTTTCCTCCAAAATCTCTGATAATTTAAAATTTTCTGCAAATAATATTGACAGCTTGCATACTGTTTAATCAGAACAAAGCGGTGACACGGTTCGCTTTTGTACTCACGGGTGTAATGACTCACCCTTTAACGATCAAAAAGATAAAGATGCGATATAGCAGTACGGCTGCCCTTATCGAATACATATCTGCACAAGCTTAAGTATTATTCTATCATTATTTGCTCGAATTTTCAATAGGCAATATAAAAAAACTTGTAGAAATAAAAAGGCTTGGTTTATGCAGATTGCTTAATATTTTCGAGAAGGGGAAATAATGTATGTCAGCACGAACTGATCTTGCGGTGGAAATGATCGACGAGGACGCCCGTTCGCTCCCGAAGGGCATCGGAAGGAAGCTTCGTCAAAGCTCTGCCTGCAGCATAACCGAGATCGAGGTCAAATCCGAGCTTGCAGGCTTGAAGATCGGCAAATCAAAGGGCAGGTATATCACGGTCGAAACGGACAGGCTCTCGTTTGCGCCGTCCGATTTTGAGGAGCAGGCGCAGAACATTGCAGACGAGATAACTGCACTGCTGAAAAGCCATAACTGCGGCACGGAGAACGGTCTTGTTGTAGGCCTCGGCAATTCGGATATCACTCCCGACGCGCTCGGGCCGATGGTCATTTCAAAGATAATTGCAACACGGCACTTAAAAGGAATGTTCCCCAAGGAACACGAGCTTTCTTCGCTGAAAACAGTATCCGCACTTGCTCCCGGAGTACTCGGTCAGACAGGCATCGAAACCGCCGAGATTGTTGATTCGGTCTGCTTCGGAATAAAGCCGGCGTTCGTCATTGCGATAGATGCGCTTGCCTGCTCGGACATTTCACGGCTCGGAACAACGATACAGATAACTGATACGGGCATCTCTCCCGGCTCGGGCGTTCAGAACCGCCGCAAGGAGCTTACCGAAACCACACTTGCCGTTCCCGTCATTGCGATAGGAGTTCCGACCGTTGTTGATATGCACACGATTGTCGAAAATATTACAGGCAGCGCCCCCGACAAGCATCTTCCCAATATGATGGTTACTCCCCGTGATGTTGACAAGCTTATCGAACGTGCCGCTCGGCTCATAGCCTTTGCCGTTAACAAGGCTCTTCAGCCGCAGCTGAGCTTCTCCGATATTGCGGCGCTGTCATAACTTTCGGCTGAAAATCATATAAATATAAAAAGGACAAAAAGCTTTTGAGAGGAATGGTGAAAATGTCAGTCAGACGAACGAGATTTCGATACGGAAAGAGTTTTCTGGCGGCAGGAACAGCCTTTGCCCTTGCTCCGCTTATGATACTTTCATTAAGAGCGGCTGTGCCTGACGCAGAGGAAGCTATGATCGCTGCCGCAGCTGCTTCAGCAAAGCTTTCGGCAGGGAACGTTTTTGAAGCAAAGGAAAATATAGCGGCAGAACCGACCGAAACAACGCAGAGCGCCGAGGACAAGCAGGCTTATATCAGCTTTGACGAAAGCGTTATGCTCTCAAGGGGCGAGCTTATCATCCCTTCGGGGGAAAATGAGGAGGTCGTTGTCCCAAAGGAGCACGATGTCGGCGCAGAGCCTTATCCGCAGACGCTTGAATCCCGTGACGGTGTGATAAAGGCTATGACCTACGGTTTTTACAGCGGAAGCGGCTATGTCGACCTTGACGGCGGCGGTCAGATACGGAACTGCTCGGATATACCGAACGAAACGCTGCTTGCCGAAAGCCGTAAAGGCTATGACTTTACAGTGACGGCAGACGGAACTCCGCAGGTATTGATAATGCACACGCACGAAACGGAAAGCTACGAGCCTTACAGCCGTGACTTTTATGACAGCTCATTCACAAGCAGGACCACAGATGATGAGAAAAACATGGCTGCTGTCGGTGACGCTATTGCGGCAGAGCTTGAAAAGAACGGCATCGGAGTTATTCACGATGTCACGAAGCACGATTATCCCTCTTATAACGGCTCATACGACCGCAGCCGTGAAACCGTTCAGGCGATACTTGAAGAAAATCCGACCATAAAAGCCGTCCTTGATATCCACCGTGACGCTATCGAGCGTGAGGACGGCACAAGGATCGCTCCCGTTGCAGATATAAACGGCAGAAATGCTGCGCAGATAATGATAATAAGCTGCTTTGATGACGGAAGCGGCAGACTTCCGCATTATATGAGCAATTTCCGCTTTGCATCGGCTCTCCAGCAGCAGCTTGAATCGGATTTCGGCGGTCTTACGCGCCCCGTTCTGTTCGATGACAGATTTTATAATCAAGACCTTACCTCAGGCTCGCTTCTTATCGAAGTCGGCGGTCATGCGAACAGCATTGACGAGGCAGTTTACAGCGGTGAGCTTATCGGAAAAAGCCTTTCAAACCTGTTTTTACATAATCAATAATACTAAGGAAACGCTGATTAATACGTTTCAGCCGTTTTTCAAAATGTACT
>JBJFFR010000129.1:0-9930 GCA_051891935.1 Oscillospiraceae bacterium | reverse complement strand
AATCAGCTCGCTGTTAAGGCGGTAATGGTCAACCATTGTCACCGACAGAATTTCGCTGTCACGATAGCTTACAAGAACAAAGGCCTTGTCCCCCTCGGTAAAGATTTTATCCTGTTCAAGGGAACCGTTCAGCAGATTTACCGCTTCCGTTTCCTGTCCATTGAACATTCCACCCAACAATTTAACCTTGCAGACCTGCTCGCCCTGACGGACAAGTCCTGTGTCTATTATTGTGCTGTTATCGCAGGAAATGACCTTTGCAGCACAGCGGTCGCTGCCTGTGTATGTGGCTGCACCTTCGAAGCCTGTGGGTATAAGCAGAAGTAATATTATAAGCAAAATTGCTGCAAAAACCGGAGCATTATATCTTATTTTTTCAGACATTTTTATATATCCTTTCAGCTAAATATCAAGGAAATGCGCCCCCAAGTATAAAACTATGGGGACGCTGTATGGAAGAATAATTTGAAGGATTACTGCGTGTTTTAATTTACATTTGTAAGAAGTGCAAGCTTGTCATAAATATCGGTGTTGTCATAATATCCGCCGAAAAGCTCCTGACCTGCACCCTTTGCAAAAACCGCAACGGGAAGTCCTGTGTGAGAATATGAGCTGAAATTGATGCCCGACTTGTTATTGAGGATATGTGTGATCGTTACGGAGAGAGGTTCATAAGTACCATAAAGAACATATTCCTCATCGGTAAGCTCCTCAGAATTGCCGCTCATTGTCTTGTCATATGCAGCTCTGAGCTTTTCCATTTCCCAGTCGGTAAGGATAAGGTTGGGATTTGTCTTGTCGGTAGCATTATCGGGAGCAACAAGTCCGAAAAGTCTTTGAACGTCCTTCAGAACAGTTTCAAAGGAAGTGCAGTTTTCCTTGTATTTTGCAACATAGTCGCTGTCATATTTTGCATAGGAAATTTTCTGATTCTTGAGATTGGTAAGATAAGTATCGTAATTTGTTCCCGCATAGCCGATCGTCAGACCGCCTGTTTCGTGGTCGCCCGTTACAAGGATAAGAGTTTCATCGGGGTGCTCGTTGTAAAATTCAACCGCTTCTGCGACAGCAAAGCTAAGTGCTGCTGTATCGGAAATTGTTGAGCCTGCATCGTTTGCATGGCAAGCCCAGTCGATCTTTCCGCCTTCGACCATCATAAAGAAGCCTGTGTCATTGTCAAGCACCTCAATACCCTTGTCAACATAATCTGCAAGAGTCCATTCGCCCGATTTGCGGTCATTGTGGTAGGACATAGAATCGCTGTCTGCAAGTGTTTCGGCAACTATAATAGACTTGCCGTCCTCGGCAGTAAGCTTTTCGGCTTCTGCCTGTGTCTTGATAACATTGTAGCCTGCGTCCTCTGCCACCTGATAAATGTCCTTCTTGTCACCGTCTGCGCCTGTGGGCTTTAAGAGTGCGCCGCCTGCAAAATAGTCAAAATCACTCTCCACCATTTCAAGACCTATCTCATAGTAATTCTTTCTGCTTGACTGATGTGCGTAATATGCCGCAGGAGTTGCGTGGTTAAGATTTACCGTTGTAACAACGCCTATTTTGTAGCCATACTGTTCTTTCAGTTTTTCGGATATGGTCTCATACTTTGTTGTAAAGGTTTCGTCCATATTGATAGTGCCGCTGTAGGTCTTATGCCCTGTGGAGAGTGAAGTTGCAGTCGAAGCGGAATCGGGGCAGAATGATGTGGAATCGTATGTTGTTGCCGAACCTGCAACGGGAAATTTCATAAAGTTCAGTACCTTTGTACTTTCGAGAATGTCATTATTATTTGTGTCGTTAAGTGCGGAATAATAATCTGACGTTGCCTGTATCTGAGGATAGCTCATTCCGTCACCGATAAACATAAAGATGTACTTGGGTGTCTTTCCTTTGTACTTTGAAGCTACTGTTTCTGTCTTAACAGAAGCTGTGGTTTTTGTCCCTGTCGCATAAACTGTACCTACTGTTGCTGTTGCCGCAACCGCTACCGCAGCGACTGTTGCTGCTGCCTTTTTGAAATTCATCATAGATCTTTCCTTTCATTTTCGTACTGCAGAATTGTACGACTAATAAAAATTTTCTTCTGCATGATCAATTCTATTATTTCTATGTAAAAACTGCTATCACTAATTTGCAAAATCAAAGTAAAAGACTTGTACATCAAAAAGCAGAACGAAAAATTTTTCCTAATAATATGGTATATTTCAAAGCACTTATTTCAGATTTTACATGGATTTGACATAAACGTGATTATGGTTTTTACATTGAAATGATAAAATCAATACTGTAATCAAATTACAACATCAGATAAAAAGGAGTAAATAACCATGTTTACAAAGAAAATCAAATTATCCGCAATATCCACACTGTGTGCAGCTGCCCTTCTTGCAGGCTGCGGGAATGCAAATCCCAACACCACCGGCAACGCTGCTTCCGCATCTGCATTTGACAAAATTTCTTCCATCACAGTTATTTCCCGTGAGGACGGTTCCGGAACAAGAGGCGCATTCATCGAGCTTTTCGGCATTGAGCAGAAAAACGAATCGGGCGAAAAGGTTGACATGACCACCGATTACGCAACTATCACTTCAAGCACAGGCGTTATGATGACAAGCGTTTCCCAGGACAAATATGCTATCGGATATATCTCCCTCGGTTCAATGAACGATACCGTTAAGTCCGTAAAAATTGACGGCACAGCGGCTTCCGTTGAAACCATCAACAGCGGAGAATACAAGATCGCACGTCCCTTTAACATTGCATACAAGGACGGCTTATCCGAAACGGCACAGGATTTTATTAACTTCATTATGTCCGCCGACGGACAGGCTGTTATCGAGGACAAGGGCTACATAAAGGTTTCCGACGACGGCGCATATGAAAGCACAAAGAAAAGCGGCAAGATAACCGTTGCAGGCTCCTCCTCAGTAACTCCCGTTATGGAAAAGCTGAAAGAAGCGTACTGCGCACTTAACCCCGATGTAACAATTGAAATAAATCAGAGCGATTCCACAACGGGAATGTCCGCAGCGGCAGACGGCATCTGCGACATCGGAATGGCGTCCCGTGATTTAAAGGACAGCGAGCTTGAAAAGGGACTTACCCCTGTTGTTATTGCAATGGACGGTATTGCGGTTATCGTATCAAACGACAATCCCGTTAATGAGCTTTCCTCCGAACAGGTAAAGAACATCTACACGGGCGATGTTACAACATGGGAATCGCTTATTTCGGAATAAGGAAACAGTATGAACAACATTAAAGAAAAGCTGATGCATGGCGTGTTTGCTGCCGCCGCCTGCGCGTCTGTTCTGGCAGTGCTTCTGATATGCCTGTTTCTGTTCGGCAGCGGCATTCCCGCTATCGGTAAAATAGGCATATCGGAATTCCTCCTTGGTACTAAGTGGAAGCCGGGAAACGATATTTACGGCATATTTCCCATGATCCTGGGCAGCCTTTGCGTGACCTTCGGTGCAATAATTATAGGCGTTCCCGTGGGCATTCTGACGGCAATTTTCATGGCAGATTTCTGTCCCGAAAGGCTCCGAAAAATACTAAAGCCCGCCGTTGACCTGCTGGCGGGCATACCCTCGGTAGTGTACGGATTTTTCGGACTGATGGTGATCGTTCCCTTAGTAAGGACAATATTCGGCGGCAGTGGAACAAGTATGCTTTCCGCCTGTATTGTGCTGGGGATAATGATACTCCCCACCATAATAAACGTGTCGGCAAGTGCGCTGGACGCTGTTCCGAAAAGCTATTACGAAGGCTCTCTTGCTCTTGGTGCAAGCCATGAGCGAAGCGTTTTCTGTGCCGTTGTTCCCGCCGCAAAATCGGGAATACTTGCCGGAGTGATCCTCGGCATAGGACGTGCCGTAGGCGAAACTATGGCGGTCATTATGGTTGCGGGAAATCAGCCTGTTGTGCCAAACAGCATAATCAAGGGTGTTCGCACAATGACCGCAAATATCGTCCTTGAAATGGGTTATGCGGCAGACCTTCATCGTGAAGCGCTTATTGCAACAGCGGTTATTCTGTTTATTTTCATTCTGATTATCAACCTGACTTTCTCCGTCATAAAAAGAAGGTCGGAAAAGGAGTGAGCCATGAATAAAACAGCAAAGCTGCAATCAATATTTCTGCGGACGATAGTTATTTTTTCCGCTTTTCTGACGGTTGGCGCACTTGTCTGCATAATCGCATACATTCTTTATAAGGGCGTGCCAAACCTGACCTCCGACCTGTTTGCATTTGAGTACAATTCGGAAAATGTTTCCCTTTTCCCCGCTCTTATAAACACAGTCACAATGACCCTCTGCACACTGCTTATTGCCGTTCCGCTGGGGATATTTTCAGCCGTTTATCTGACGGAATATGCAAAGCGTGGAAACAAGCTTGTAACTGTCATAGGCATAACCGCCGAAACGCTTTCGGGCATTCCCTCAATTGTTTACGGGCTTTTCGGATATCTGCTTTTTGTAACACAGCTGAAATGGGGATATTCCCTGCTTGCAGGCACGTTCACTCTTTCTGTAATGATACTCCCCACAATAATGAGAACTACCGAGGAAGCTCTCAAAAGCGTCCCCGACAGCTTCCGTGAAGGCAGCTTCGGACTTGGTGCGGGAAAGCTCAGAACAATTTTCAAGATAGTTCTCCCCTCTGCAATTCCCGGCATACTTGCGGGTGTGATACTGTCTATCGGACGTATCGTCGGAGAAACTGCCGCCCTTATTTTCACAGCAGGCTCGGTTGCACAGATACCCGATGATCTTATGGGTTCGGGAAGAACCCTTGCTATCCATCTGTACGCATTATGGAATGAGGGTCTTGCTGCGGAACAGTCCTATGCAACGGCAGTAGTGCTGCTTGTGATAGTTATTCTTATCAATGCGGCGTCCTCGGCAATTGCAAAACGGATAGCAAAATAGGAAAGGAACAGCAAAATGAGCGAATACAAATTTGAAATATCGGGGCTTGACCTGTACTATGATAAATTCCATGCGCTGAAAAATGTTGAACTGAATATCCCTGCAGGACAGATAACCGCATTTATAGGACCCTCGGGCTGCGGAAAATCAACCCTTCTCAAAACTCTTAACCGTATGAACGATCTTGTTGAGGGCTGTCGGATAGACGGCAGCATACGCCTTGACGGCGAGGACATTTACGGCAATATGGACGTTAATCTTCTCAGAAAAAAGGTGGGAATGGTATTTCAGAAGCCGAATCCATTCCCCATGAGCATTTACGATAATATCGCCTACGGTCCACGCACACACGGAGTCCGGTCAAAGGCAAGGCTTGACGAAATTGTGGAGCGTTCTCTGCAAGGTGCTGCTATATGGGACGAGCTGAAAGACAGGCTGAAAAAGAGTGCGCTGGGGCTTTCCGGCGGTCAGCAGCAGCGTCTTTGCATTGCAAGGGCACTTGCTGTTGAACCCGATGTGCTGCTTATGGACGAGCCTACCTCCGCACTTGACCCCATCTCCACAAGCAGGATAGAAGATCTTGCACTTGAACTAAAGGAAAAATACACCATTGTCATCGTCACGCACAATATGCAGCAGGCAACAAGAATTTCCGACAAGACCGCTTTTTTCCTCCTTGGAGAAATGGTGGAATTTGAGGACACGGAAAAGCTTTTCTCCACGCCGAAGGACAAGCGGACGGAGGATTACATAACAGGCAGATTCGGATAAGGCTAATCCTTAATCGTTGTATTGATTGAAGATCAGTATTTGGAGGTAAATATGCGAAACAGATTTCAGATGCAGCTTGAAGAGCTGAACAACGACCTTATCACCATGGGGGCACTCTGTGAAAAGGCTATTTCCGATGCTGTCAAGGCACTTCTTGACTCAGATGAAAGGCTCATTGAAAAGATACACGACAGAGAAAAAGAGATCGACCACAAGGAACGTGAAATAGAAGGTCTTTGCATGAAGCTGCTTTTACAGCAGCAGCCCGTTGCAAAAGATCTTCGGACTATTTCATCGGCTCTGAAAATGATAACCGATATGGAACGTATCGGCGATCAGGCGGACGATATCGGGGAGCTTGTACGCTTTTGTAATCTTAACGACAGTGAATGCCGAAAGGATATTTCTGCAATGTCTGAAGCGGTTTCCGCAATGGTCAAGGGCAGCATTGACGCATTCGTGAAAAAGGACATTGAAGCCGCAAAGGCTGTAATTGACAGCGATGACATTGTTGATGACTTGTTTATTAAGATAAAATGTGATATAATCAGAATGATAGCCGAAGATCCGACCTCGGGAGAGAATGCAATTGACATTGTAATGACGGCAAAATATCTTGAACGTATCGGCGACCACGCAACAAATATTGCGGAGTGGGTGGAATATTCGCTTACGGGGTCACATAAGTAAGGATTGATAAAATGATATATTATGTTGAAGACGATATGAGCATCAGAGAGCTTGTTTTATATACTCTCAGAAACACGGGCTTTCAGGCACTTGGCTTTGAGGACGGAAAGTCACTGTTCACAATGATAAAAGCGGGAAATATCCCACGTCTTATCCTCCTTGACATTATGCTTGCTGAGGAGGACGGTCTTGATATTCTCAAAAAGCTCCGCTCGGATAATGTCACCCGAAAAATACCCGTTATCATGGTAACGGCAAAGGACACGGAATATGACAAGGTCACGGGACTTGACCTTGGTGCCGACGATTATATCGCAAAGCCTTTCGGAATGATGGAGCTTGTGGCAAGGATAAAGGCTGTGCTCCGCCGTACCGATGATAATGATGAGGACAAGGATATTTATGAGCTGGGTTCCGTGAGCGTTGATGTAAAATGTCATGTGGCAAAGGTGAACGGTGAAGCTATGGAGCTTACTCACAAGGAGTTTGAGCTGCTGCTGTTTCTTATTAAGCACCCCGGAGAGGTGTTCACAAGAGATGCCCTTCTGGAATTATTGTGGGACTATAACTTTGCAGGCGAAACAAGAACGGTGGACACACATATCCGAACCCTCCGAATGAAGCTGGGCGAGGGTGCCGATATTATTGAAACCGTCAGGGGCACAGGCTACAAGTCGAGGGTGAACATATGAAGAAACGAATCTATCTCAGCATCTGCCTTGCATCACTGATAACGCTGATAATGACATCGGTGCTTGCGGCAGGCGTTATGTACAGCAGCATGACCGCCGATCTGCATGATGAGGTAAAGCATGAAGCCGTGTTCATGGCTGCGGCAATAGACAACTTCACAAATGAAAAGGATATTGTGGGATATGTTTCATATTCGGGGAAAAACACCGAAAACCGTATCTCCCTTATCAAACCGGACGGAACTGTTTTGTATGATAACTATGCGGATATTTCGGGAATGGACAATCATCTTGACAGACCCGAAATAAAGTCGGCTATTGAAAATGGCACGGGCGAGATAACACGTTCCTCCGACACTATCGGCATACAGACCTATTATTATGCCGTAAAGCTAAAAAACAGATATATGCTGAGAATTGCCGCTGACACGAAAAATGTCATCGGACTTCTGGGCGTAAGCGCACCACAGCTGATAATTATTGTGCTGATAACTTTTATTGCCGCCATGATAACGGCAAAGCTGCTCACAGATTCTATTGTAAAGCCCATAAATGAGCTTGACCTTGACGAACCTGCCGCAAATGTCACCTATGATGAGCTTTCTCCCCTGCTTGTGCGAATGGATAAACAGAACGAAAAAATCCGCACACAGATGGAGGAGCTTTCCAAGCAGCAGAAGGAGTTTGAATACATCACCGAAAATATGTCCGAGGGACTTGTTATTTTCGGCACGGGCGGCAGAATAATTTCCGCAAACCGAAGCGCAAAATTCATTCTGGGAAACGAAAACGCCCTTACCTACACCGAGCTTTGTCATGATACCGAATATATAGATGCCGTTAACAGCGCACTTTCGGGAAAGCAGTTCACGGGCAGGATAGAAAAAGGCGAACGGGTGTATGGTCTTTCCGCAAATCCTGTTGATAATTCTCCGGGACACGGCGCTGTGCTTTTCATAACGGACATTACGGAACGTGAGAACTCGGAAAAAATGCGGCGGGAATTTTCCGCAAACGTATCACACGAGCTGAAAACTCCCCTGACATCAATAATGGGTGCGGCGGAGATAATCGGAAACGGTATAGCAAAATCGGAGGACATTCCCCATTTTGCAGATCAGATCCACACCGAAGCGTCACGTCTGCTCACTCTTATCCGGGACATTATCAAGCTTTCTCAGCTTGACGAAAACAGTATCAAGGCAGAATTTGAAAATGTAAATATCAAGTCTGTCTGCGAAGATGTTATATCGGAGCTTGAGGACAAGGCAGACAAAAAGAATGTCGCAATTTCTCTTGAAGGCAGCGACATGATAATAAGGGGCATTCGTCCCGTTCTCCATGAAATGATATACAATCTCTGCGACAATGCTATTGTGTATAACAAAGAAAAGGGCAGGGTTAAAATTGAACTTTCCGAAAAAAATCAGAAAAAAATGCTGACCGTTTCCGATACGGGCATTGGCATTGCTCCCGAGCATCAGAGCAGGATATTTGAGCGTTTCTATCGTGTTGACAAGAGCCGTTCAAAGGCAACGGGGGGCACGGGGCTTGGTCTTTCCATAGTTAAGCACGGCGCAATGCTTCACGGCGGAAATGTTTCGGTTGAAAGCAGAGTCAATGAGGGAACTAAGGTCACTGTTTTGTTTTGAATAATTTTGTAAAATGGTCTTCTGAAGTAATTGTGTCAGAAGACCATTTTTCAGATACTATAGTTTTTAATTTACCACTGAGCTGAATAGTATTCCTCGATCATATTTTTCATTTGCACCTCACGAAATAAATGTCGGTGAAATATCAAACAAATAATTCTGCATAGCAGTCCGAAAATACTTAAACTCCTCCTGCATATCCTCGATGTCCTTCTGCGTAACCGAACCTGAATCATTTGCGACCTTTGCGATCTGATTGAGATTGTTGCCGATGGAGAGGAAGGCTCTTTTCAAAGTCACAAGCTCTTTGAGTTCATAATATTTGATTTCACCCTTGACGGCCATTCTGCGAATGTAAGTGCCTGTCCGCAGCCTTGCAGACTTCGCTTTCTTGCAAATTATCTCCCACTCCTCGGGAGTAAATCCTATAAGTTTCTTTATCATATCTTTTCCGTATGGCATATTTTCTATCTCCTTTATGTTTTTTATCGGGTTTCAGGGTCGCCCCTGATTTTGCGTGTTTTAGGGCACGCAAACCGAAAAGGTATATACCTTTTCAACGCTTGCGGGTATCTGCCCCACCACCTGTCCAACCATTAGATTCGCCTTTAGGGAATAGTGTAAAGCTATTGCTTTCAAAAGGTTTACGGGCAGGCATTGTGAAACCGTAAGTTGCAAAAAATCTCAAATCTTGTAATTGAGGATTTCTCATTTTTGAAAAATTGACGATCACCCATCTGAGCAGAATTGTAAATCCGAAATTAATCAATTTTTTCAAATCTGCTATTTCTGTTCAGATGACATTTGAAAAAATTTCAATTCTGAAAAATCGCCCTCTGAAAAAATTTCATTTCCGCAAAATCTCACAATTTCAATACTGTCGAAAATTTCAATCTATCATCTTCAATCCGGTATTGGCTGTAAAACCTGAGAATGTTGAGAGATTAAAAGTGTGACTCGCATTGTAAAGCACAGCTGCTATGTATTTGTCGATCTGTGAGATTTGATTAGGATTATTGAGAACATTGTGGAGTGCGAACAAAATATGTTCACTTGTAAGTCTTCCGAATGCAGCCTTTGCCGCTTCGTCGGAAATCTTCTTTCCGCCAGCATACACACTGCGCTCTCCGCAAAGAACGTCAACTATGATCTCCTTAATTTCTTCAACCATACCTCTGATTGATTCATCGTCATTGCTCA
>JBJFFR010000128.1:0-9958 GCA_051891935.1 Oscillospiraceae bacterium | reverse complement strand
AACAGTATTATACCACTTTTTGAGAGATATATCAATAGTGTTTTACACATTTTCTAAAATGTTTTCGAGCTGATTTTACACATTATCTGAAAATAATTGTGCTTTATTATATTGCAATGAAAAATGAATACAGAAAAAAGAACAACCTATTGACATCTGATGAGATTTGAATATCAGAGCTGGAAATGCTCCCGATATTTTCCAAATCCAAATAAATAACCGTTAAAAGAGAGTGGTTTTTGCTGCTCTCTTTTTTATATACTGTGGTTATCAAATATGCAGAAGCATTCCGAAAAAAATGATGCTACAATCACTCACTTGGTTTTTGAGGGCTTACTTTTCTTTTCGGGTTTACAACCGGTTCCTTTAGGCATAGTTTGAGCAAGCTGTTTGATTGCTTCAAAAGCTGCATCAATGTATATTTTTTCAAAAGCGTCCATGTCGGAAGGCTTGTGAACAACGATATGTATAGGCTTTGATGTTCTCATAATGCACACCCGACTTTCTTATTGCAGAATTCAAAAGCATCTGCGGAAGGGGAGGTGGGCATAACTGTTGGACGCTCATTCAGATGGGCATAGCTGTACTGTAAAAATGTTTTCATGATGATTTACCTCGCAGTCAATATACTGTCATAAATTTTGAATATAAAATAGTGTCAAACACTTTCGTATAAACAAAAAAGCATGAAACAATATACTTTAAAAAGTATATAATTTCATGCTCGAAGTTATCTTAAATTCGAGTCTTGCCTTAGCGAAGGGCAATTCTCTTTTTGTGAACCTAAGACGTAGTCAACGAAAGCCGCAAATTAATGCGTATAGAACTAAAGCATTAAATTAATGCATATAGAACCTTAAATATAATTGTACTCGGATTTCGAACTATGTCAAGCACCTTTGCCAATATTTCATCTAATTATCACATTAAAATTTTTGCGAAATCTATTGCTTTTTACCTAATGTATATGTTATACTGACAATATACCATTTATTTGGTATTTGACATAATTTGACAGAAAATATATTGTATGGGAGGGAATCATTTAAGTGAAAAGAATAGCAATCTATTCAAGAAAATCAAAGTTCACAGGCAAAGGCGACAGCATCGAGAATCAGATCGAAATGTGCAGGGAATACATACGAATGCACTTTCCCGATTCAGAACAGCTTGACATCTCTGTATATGAGGACGAGGGTGTTTCGGGCAAAAATCTTGACAGACCGCAGTTTAAAAGGTTTATGAGTGTTGAAGAAAGCGAGCCTTTTGACTGTTTTATCGTATATCGTCTTGACAGAGTAAGCAGAAATGTAGGTGACTTTTCGGGATTGATCGAAAAGCTCAATTCCTTAGGGACAGCGTTTATCAGCATCAAGGAGCAGTTTGACACATCAACACCTATGGGTAGGGCAATGATGAATATTGCCGCCGTGTTTGCACAGCTTGAACGTGAAACCATAGCTGAACGCATAAAAGACAATATGTATCAGCAAGCAAAATCCGGTCGCTGGACGGGCGGAACAACTCCGCTTGGCTACAAATCGGTCATGCATACGTCTGCCGATGCTGACGGAAAGTCAAGAAAGTATTATACTCTTGAAATTGACGAAGATGAAATTGAGCTTGTAAAGCTGATCTTTTCAAAATACAGCGAGATCCAGAGTGTAAATGCAACAGAAAAGTGGCTTAACGAAACCAAGAATTATGCTCGCAACGGCAAGGAATGGGGCAAGTCAAATGTCAAGCGTATACTTACAAATCCGATCTACTGTATAGCAGATAAGGACAGCTTGGAGTATTTTACGGCACTTGGTTGCAATGTTTGCTTTGATGAAGATGATTGTGACGGCGTTTCGGGTATTCTTCCGTATAACCGTCACAGCGGACAAGGGAGAAAAAAGGTTTCGCATGACAAGTGGATCATTGCAGTATCAACTCATCAAGGTCTTTTCAGCGGAAAAGAATGGATAAGAATTCAGAAGCTTCTTGAACAGAACAGCAAAAATTGTTTTGGCGGCGTTCCTGCCACAAAAAGATGCCTTAACCAGAGGTCGATTTTGTCGGGAATACTGTTCTGCAGCTGCGGTGCATATATGCGTCCGAAAATGTACGGTTCGGGCAAGATGTATTATATGTGCGAGAACAAGGAGAATACAAAGAAGGCAGCCTGTGCCAATGACAATGTGAACGGTGATGAGCTTGACAGGCTTGTTTTGGAGGAAATTTTTGCATTTGATGTTAAAAACAGTGTTGTAAACACGCAGCTTACTGCCTTGCGCAAACAGATCAATAATGTTGACGATGATATATCGGCACAGATCAAAAAGCTCAAGGGCAAAAAGAGCCGCAACGAAAAGGCTGTAAGCAATCTTGTTGCAGCTCTGGGAAACGGAGCAAGCGAGCTGACAATGGCTGCTATTAATAAACAGATCGAGAAGCTGAACGATGAGAATAAGCTGATCGATACGCAGATCTGCGAGCTTAATGACAAGGACATTATACAGTCGCAGCTCCACAGGAATCTGAATTCCATAGAGGATGCGATCATTTATCTAAAAGTGAACTTCGATAATCTTTCCATTGAGAATAAGCGTGAGTATATAAAGAAGGTTATCGATAAGGTCGTATGGGACGGAAACTCTGCCCATATTTTTATCAAAGGCAGCACAGTATAACGGTAAGTCCGTTGTTCTGCCTTTATCGTCTATTCTTTCCGGCTTTATTATTTCGAAGTTGCGGTTGAGGAAGCTATGAAGTAAGCTTCAAACGGCGTAGATACGTTCTTACAATAAGGATACTCGATAGACAGTCAGAACGTATCGCCAAAAACACGAAAAAACAAGCGAAGGATTTGTCACCGCTAAACGGGGGCAAGTCCTTTGCTTGTTGTGTTACTCAGCGAGCGTTCTTTTTGTCATCTGCTGCTCAATACTTCAATATCATTTCATTCAAAGGTAATATCCTCAGTACCATGAAAAGCGGCTAAATCTTGTAATGCAAGTTCTTTTGTAAGAATAAAGAACAAACAAAGAACCGGTTTACGTTGTATTTCCGTTTTTATTAATTCGTGTCGACGGTAATATTTAACTTTTCCAAAAATCAACCGCCCAATGTTGAAAAAGCCACGCAGTCATGGGAAAACAGGCAGAAAAAATTAAAAAAAGGAAAAATAGTGCAACATCATCTCCAATATGTTATAATGTAAATAACCACATAACATCAACAAAGGAGCGTTGCACTACCCCAATGAGCGTACCTAAGATAAGATTAATACAATAGTATATACGGCAGCACGCTACATAGTTCTTTTATCATTGGTTACGCCCATAATCACAGGGTATCAACGGTCAGAAACGCCGATTTTACGTTGTTATTTCTCACTATACAGTATGGATATACATTAGCTCTCTATTCATTCTGTCGAAAAAGCCAGCCTAAAGGTTGGCTTTTTCATTTTGGAAGTGGTATAACCAAATATTTATATCGGAGCTTTATTTAAAAACTGTTGGTGATGATGCACAAAAATCCATTTGAATTTTTTGCAAATAATGTTGGATATTGGCAATTGTTTGGTTGATTTTTATGATGAAATGTGATATAATATTATGAGAAAATTTTGTACAATAGTGTACTATAAGTCTTATTTTGTAAAAAACAGGAGGAATTTGTAATGTCCTATATTAATGAGTCAAAGGCATATGAAAATAAGCTTATTCGGCAAATTGATTGTATTAGCGAGATTCTTGCAATGGAAACTTGCGATGTTATTGATAATGCTACAAGGGAATCACTCTCTGATTTGAAAGAAAAGGCTTCACGTCTTCTTAATAAATTACAAAAAAATGAATTTGAGATTGCAATTGTTGGTCTTGAAAAAGCTGGCAAGAGTACCACAGCCAATGCAATGATGGGATATGATATTCTTCCATCAGAAGAGAAGCGTTGTACATATACAACCACAAGTATTTGCAGTGGCGATGATACAGCAGAAATAGTATTCTTCAGTACGGAAGAATTTGACAAAAAGTTTGTTGGCAATTTGAGAAGAATGGGAATTAACAATGCTGATGGCTATTCCTTTGCGGCAACATCACTCGATACTTATAGCAATCTGTTTAATGCTTTGGATCCTGAAAAAAAAGAATTTTTCAGTTCTACAATTAACAGAGAAGTTGAGGATATGCTAACAAACAAATCTGATTTATTGAAGTGGATTAATCATACTCCTATTGTAATGGGTGGTGCAAGCGAATTAGAGAGTATAGAGTTCAAAAAGTTTATCCGAGCTCCTGAATGTGCTGTTGCAGTAAAGAAGATTACAATCAAAACAAGTAAATTGGGTGAAGGTTTGAAAAATGCGACAATTTACGATGTGCCGGGATTCGATTCTCCTACACAGATGCACAAGGAGCAGACGATAGAGAAAATGAAGATTGCGGATGCAATTGTACTTATTGTATCAGCGCGTGCTCCCAGCTTTACTGGTCCACTTGTAGATATTTTTCAGCGGGAATCCGATGATGATGGTATTAGCTTAAGCGAAAAAACATTTCTATTTGCTAATTATGCGGATATTGCTGGTGAACTCAGAAAAAATATTGGTATTATCAAAGATGAACTCCAGAGATACAGAATAATGAATCCAAGATATTTTGATAATAGAGTTATGCCCGGTTCTGCAAAGGCTAAACTTCAAAAAGATGGTAAAGTAACAGGCACAGATGCAGTAGATGGTATTCATAAGAATGGCATAAGTGATGGTATTGAGGACTTACTTGCCAGACTTAGCGATTATAACGCTAATGAAAGATTTGAAGTTCTGAAAACTCGCATCAATAAGATTCAGGCGGACATAACAAATTTGCTTAAGAACATTTTTGAAGCTAATGATGTATCCCCGTCTGACAGCCTTATGATAAGAAGCGGTGAAATTAATGCAGAGCTTTCAGATATGGCGAAAAAAAGAATTGAGGAATCACTTAATGCATATCGTGCAGAATTGCGCAGTGAGTTCAATAAACCTAACCTTCCGCTTACTAATAAACTTGTAGAAGAAGTTATCGGTGAGATTAGTTCCGAAAAATTAGGCGTTATTGACACCGAATTAAGAAAAGCTATAGAAAAATCTCCACTTGTTTCAAAAACGGACATACCTTATGCTGTAAATAAAACACTCCGAGATGATAAATTTTCTCTTATTCGTAATGTTTTTTCGCACGGTGTAGTGGATATGGCTATTGATAAACACAGTCAGTGTGATGAAGAAATAGTAGCCAGAATTTTGAATGGCCTTGGCGTTAATACCAACAATGATAATGATCCCACATATATTGAAATCAGAAAGAATGTTATTGCATATATTAACGAGCACAGAGAATTGAATGATAATAGGGGTTACTATAAGAGCCTTGTTGAGCGTTTTTCAGTTGATGTTATTGAAATTCTTATTCTACTTCCGTATGGAGAAATGAGCAGATGGAATAAATTCAACGATGATATTTTGAATTTTCATAGCCTTGCAATGTTTGATAAGAACGCTGATATGGCCTCTACCCCTGATAAACAGCCTCTTAATTATCTTCTTCTTTATCATGATGAAAGAAAATCTGAGGCAATTAAATATGTTGCTGAGGCAGTAAAGATGACCGCTGAAATAATAGGCTCTGTTATTCTTCCACCTGAAATTGAGAAAATGCTTAAGAAAATTGTTTCGGCAAAAATGGAGAAAGCTCCGGAGTATATTAGCAAGTTACTTGATAGAATCGACAAGAGCAAAGACTCTGACGCCAAAAAAGATATTGTAATTGGTAGATTGGATGATGCTTTGGAAAAAATACAAGTTGACGATGATGATGAAATTACAGCTGAAAGCTACGAAAAGGCATTTAATGGAAAGAGAAATAAGACATCCGAAGATGTTATGAATGAAATTAATAAGGACATTGATATTCTTAACCGTGTGCTTAGGGAAGTGGTTGTAAATGCTATTGCCATCGAAAAGCCTTTCCTTGCTCTTGAGTGTCAGATTATTGATAATATTGTTCGTAGCTTAGGTGAAAAGGAATTTGGTATATTTATTGCAAGAAACGCACATCTTATTGCTTCTGAACAGTATACATCACTTAAGCATGAAGAACGCAGACGCATTGCTCAGACAACTATAGTAGAAAAACTTAAGGCAACTCTTAATGCTATGACAGAAATTAAGGAGTAATAATCTTGCGTAAATACTAATAGGAGGATTATTTATGATACCCATATTTCTTAAAGGGCTTGATTTGGTTGAGGACAAGGATAGTATCAGTGAGTATAAAAAAGATACCGATGTTGTATTTGTACTTGATAGTCCGAAGCCTCTTTTTGAGTATATTGATGAATTAAAGTTAAAGGATTCAATATCATATAAATTAAAAATTTGCAAAGAGCTTAAAGATCTGGATGCGGATTATGAGGTCAACGGGGAAAATAGACATTTCACAACTTTTAGTCAGCTGATTGAAATGATAGATACAAGCTCTATTTCCTATGTAACCGTAAATGGCGATCTTGCTTTAAATAAAAAATCTAATTCGGATGAAATAATAAAAAAGGTACGTATTCAGCTTAGTGAAATAGTACAGCAACTTATATATATAGGTGTTCCCTTGGACAAAGTTCAAGTTATGACTGAAAGCGAAAAAAAGAACTTAGAACGTGTCAGAGCTTTTGAATCTAATATTGACATCCATCAAAAAAATGTGCTTGATAGCATTAGCAGAATTGAGCACAGCGAAGTAGCTTCAAACGGAGAATTTGCTGACACTCGTGATACAATTGTCAATCATTTGTCAAATATTCTTGGCTATCTCTCCGAAGCCAAATCTAATGAATTAAAAATTGCAGTTGCAGCTTCAAAAAAGAGTGGAAAGAGTGTAATTGTCAACAGTTTAATCGAATGTGAACTTGCACCCACAAGTCTTGAGCTTGCTACTCCGAATAATTGCATTTATAAAGACAGTGATGAAGGCTATACCTTTGAATTTGGTACAGAGAAAAGAAAATTCAATAGTCCCTCGGCAGTTAAGGAATACATTACACCTATATTCAAGAAAGCTTCTATGGATGCAGAAAATGGATTTGCTGTTCCGGATATGAACATAGGATACATATCTCGAAGAGAAGGTTTCGGAAGCTATACGATTTATGATACTCCCGGACCGGATCTCGCCGGTGCTGTAGGTCATAAGGAAGCAGCAAGTCGAGCAATTAATGAAGCAGACGTAATAGTATTCACTATAGATTATTCCAAATACCTCACGGATTCTGAATTTGATTATCTTAATGAGGTAAAGGATATTATTGAACAAAAGCAGAAATTCTATTCTTTGATAATAAATGTTAATAAACTTGATTTACGCTATGATTCAAGCGGTGATAAGAACATTGCAAGAATACTTGACTATATTCGTTTGAAACTTATTTCGATTAGTGATAGGTTTGAAAGCGTAATCGTGTTTGGCACATCGGCATTAACATATTTTGACAGTATTGCAGCACCGGAACTTCCCAGATGCAAATGTCTTTTGAATCCCAGTGATTTATCTGATAATCTTGGAAAATGTATAGATGACTACAGAGATGATGAAGATGATTTTGAAGATGAGGATAATGAAGACATAACCGGTTGTTCTGACGAAATGACTATACTGAATTTCCTTGATAAAATGGTTCGAAGTGCACGGAATTTCCATGGCATAAAAATTAATAACATTGATGAACTTAGGGATTACAGTGGAATGCCAAGCTTTCTTAGCTATATAGAGTATGTAGCAAGGGAGAAAGCTCGAACGGAACGCATCAACAACATAATGTTTAACATAACACGGGAATATGCAGACATAAGTAATCTCTTTCGCTTTCAGGAGCTAAAAGAAGACTTATTGAACAATAAAGATAAGCTTGAAAAAGCTCGTCGTGTTCTTGAAGAATTTAGGAGCGATGTCGAATCAATCTATGATGATGAATATCCTGAAGTAAGAAAGATGGTTAAAGCGGGAGAAATTGAAAGCTCTGCAATTCAGATTTTAGGAACCAAAACCCCATTTTATCCAGATGAAATGGCTGACTGGTTCATTAATGAACGTATTGAAAAGACTCTTGACGCAGGAATACAAACAGAGTATATCTCCAAGCAATATCTTAGAGATAGAATTAGTATGAGGTTGTTTATGTTGTATAATCAGGCAACGCTTGAGAAGATAATTAATGGAATAACCCGTAAAATTGTACCTGAAGATGATGTCATTGCTTGTATAAATAATCAGATTTCCGGCATAGATGGTGTTATAGGAGAAAGACTTTCAGAATCAATTAAGGAATTATGGGCTGATCTATCTTCAGAACACGATAACATTCAGAGTGATCTTGAGGGATTATTGAATCAAAGAAAGGAACGTCTTGTTGCAGCTGTTGATAAATGCACAAAGGCATTGAATGAGGAATGTGATATTGAATTCTCATTGTTAGTTCCTGATATGGATTTTGCTTTCCAAAGAACTGCTGACAATATTGAGGATATATCAGTTAAAATTGATATGACTAAGATGCGCAGAAAAATTTCAGGTTCTATCAAAGAAAATATTCAACATGCAGAGGTCAAAAATCCAGGAACAGGAATTAGGGGATTCTTATCTAAGGTTCACCTTTTCTTCCGTAGTTCTGAAAAAATCAACCGAATTTGTTATGACTATAACCATACTTTGCAATTATATGATAAAGAAATAGCTCCTGAAGTAAAAATGATTATTGAAAGCTCTCGAATTGAGGATTCTTATTCCAAACAAAAAAATGATATGGAAGCCGAACTTAAAAAGTTCATCGATTACGTAACTAACGAAATGAATACACAGAGATGTTCTGCAATGGAAATATGTGCTAACACAACGAGTGCAATAGACCATACATCTGATTACGAAAACGCTATTGAGAAACTTAATAAGGAAAGCAGATTCCTTGAGAATATGCACGATTGCATTAATGATTTCTGTGAGGGTTGGAAAAAGACAATTGATGGAAATGCAACTAATGAGAATATGGAGGGCGTAAATGAGCCAGTACTTTGTTAATCCGGTGCAGTACGACAAAGCAAAACTAAAATATTCAGACGTTCTTGAACGAATGGATAGAATAGTGTTTCCAGATGGAGAGTCATCGTTAAAGTCAATGACTTCTGATGAAGCTGATAACGCAATATTAAATGCTTTTGAGGAACGACTTAATCAGGGGACTTTGCCTGGTAATTTTCGTTATTTCTTATCTCAGTATTGTGATGACAATATAGACATTGACAGTATTCCTACTGTCAGGAAAATGATACTTGAAATTGAAAAGCATAAGACCAATATTTGGGATAACATTAAGAAGAAAAGATGATGTTGTGGAGGGAAAATATGCAACGCAATAAATCCAAGAAGAGGAGGAAGTGTAAAATGGATCAGCATTATTATTTGATGATTGCAGCGGGTGTACTTCTTGCTATAATCGGAATAGTAATGGCTATTTGTGGATTTAGGAAATTAATAAAGTCCAAATCATCACAAAAGCAAAATGCAGTATTAGCAAATCATTCTACCAGTGAGCATTCTATTACACTCTCTTCGAAACAAGCAGCAGAAGTAATGGAACTTATCGAAGCACTTGCAGAGATATTCAAGAACGAACGATAATAGAAAAGTACTGTATTAGATTGTTCGTTAAAAAGCCTCTCCGAAATGTGAATCGGAGGGGCTTTTCTATTGACTATATGTTCTTTTGCACATTTTCTTTCAGACGTTTTGAGAGGTCCTGCAAATCCTGACAAGCATCAAAGCACATCTGATTGTACCGGTCAATATCCTTGGTGCTGCTGTTAACGGTCAGACCGCTCTTGAAAGCCCGAATTTTCTCACGCCGTTCGTCAAACGCCTTGTTGTATTTCTCC
>JBJFFR010000127.1:0-10024 GCA_051891935.1 Oscillospiraceae bacterium | reverse complement strand
GTTATGTATCGAATCACTCTATGCGTCACTTGAATGCCAGTCTGCTTATCAATGCCGGTGTAGACGTAAAAACGGTGCAGAGCTGTTTAGGTCACAGCACAGCTACGACAACTTTGCAGATTTATGCGCATACATTTCAAGCTGCGCAGATCCGCGCAATGGACACAGTCGCAAATGCTATCAGTTTGAAGAAGGAATCTAAAGAATGATTTTTAAAGGGAACAAATTGAGGTTTGTTCCCTTTAATGTTTGGTAATCCCAACACAACAAGAGGAGCTTGCGAGAAAAGGGCGATTTTACGTTGTTTGAACATCATGGATTTCTCTGTAAAAACAGGAAATCCATGATGTTTTTATAATTTTTTTTAATTGCTCAAAAATATTGACTATTATCCTAATGTGTTGTAAAATTAAAATATGGAAAATTAAAGAAAAGTATATATTGATATTACGACATTAAATGGGGTGTATATGTGAAAATAGCAATATGTGCAGCATAACAGCCTGTTCAAGCGGAGAAGAACTGCTTGAAAAGCACTATAAAGAAAAATTTGACATCATTTTTCTTGACATTGAAATGAGCGGAATAAGTGGTATGGATACCGCAAGAAAAATTCGGAGTAACGATACAAAAGTTATAATTGTATTTCTTACCAATTATACGGAATTTGCTCTTGAAGGATATGAGGTGGATGCTTACCGATACTTGGTAAAATCTCAGCCGTATTATATTCTTGAAAATCAGTTCAGATCGGTTTTTGATGAGTATTCACAAAATCACAGGTGTTTTGTAATCAAAACCAGAAATGATATAATATGCATTCGTTTAAACGATATATGTTTTTTTGAGGTTCTGAATAAAAAGATTACGGTACATACTACGGTAAGATCATATGAATATGTCGGGAAGTTGTCCGAGATAGAAGAACAGCTTCAAAATGATGACTCATTTATACGAACTCATAAAAGCTATATAGTAAATGTTGCTCAAATAGATATAATAAGAAATTATGATATCATAATGAAAAATTCTGAGCAAGCATTAATGAGCAGAAGCTTAAAGAAAAGCGTAGTAGATAAGTATATTTCATACATGACTGGACGGTGATTTGATGCATAATGTTATCTGGAATATAATGGAGGCAGCTAATGTTGCTTTTGAAATGCTGATTGTTTTACTGTACTTCAGCAAGCTATTTGCTCCGTCTTATGAATACAAACGAATTTATATTGTTGGATATTCAGCGGCTGCATTAATATTGTATTTAGCAGGAGTTCTAACCACTAATTCAACCGTTTTGATTACAGTGACATTTTCATTGTTATTGCTGATATCAATAATATTATATGAAGGGACGATAATCCGAAAAGCATTTCTGTCATTGCTTTTTATTGTTATCGTTTTTATTTCAGAAATTCTTTTCATTGGAATTATGACTGCGCTTAATATAGGAATGCCGAGTGAAATTGTTGAGCAAGGAGTAAATCGAATCATCGGAATGATTGGAACAAAAATAATTTACTTCTGGATTGTTGTGTTTGTATGCAGATTGATAAATAAGATGCTTAAGGAGGTTCCACCAAAGCAGTGGGTTATGATATTTCTTATGCCTGTAGTAAGTACAGTCATTCTGTACATTATTTTTTATGACTTGTTGTCGGTTTCGGTAAATGGCGGAATGGTTATATATTGTTGTGCTGTATTAGGGCTGCTGTACATAAATTTTGCTGTATTTGATTTTTTTGAAACGTACCTAAAGCAGCTGCGGCTTTCGGTTTTGGAACAAGTAATTGAACGTGAAACTACAAACTATAAGCAGATAGAAAACGCCTATAATGATATGAGAACGCTGAAACACGATATATCAAATCAGTTAGATGTTATAACTGATTTGATAATTCGGAATGATAAAAAATCTGCCGAAGCTGTTATAAAAAGTATCTCACTGCAGCTTGAAAATGTAAATGCCGTATGTTATACAGGAGAACCGATTATTGATTCCGTTATAAATATCAAGCTGAAATATGCGCACGAGCTTGGAATAAATATTACGAAACGAATCAAGATTGCCACTTATAATCTTGATAAAATAGAATTGTGCCGTGCGATAGGAAATGTTCTTGATAATGCTATTGAAGGTTGTAAGAGAAGTGGTTTGTTTGAACAGCATATTTATATAAGCATGCAGCAGATTGATGACAAAATAGTTGTTGAAATAACAAACACGGCAACAGATGTTAACCTTAATAATCTTCAGACAAGTAAGAAAAACAGATCTGCACATGGAATAGGACTGAGCAGCATACAAAACTCTGTTGAGAAGCTGAACGGATATATGAAATATGATTTCAAGAACAATATTTTCTCTCTGAAAATGGTTGTGCCAAATAAATAATATTACCGTTCACACCGTTTCGGCTACATTTGGCGCAAATCTATTGAAAATTCGACATATAATACGCTATACTCTTTGTGAGGTGATTGGCAATGATTGCTAAACTTGCAAAGAGTACGGCGTATTTTTTTGTAGAAAAACAAGTGGTCAAAAAAGAGGACGAAGAGGTATATGCCTATGGAATGGAACTATTGTATTCATCAATATTGAATATTGCTCTTGCAGTAATAATTGCGATTATCACGAATACGGTATATCCGACAGTAGCATTTCTCACTACTTTTATTGTTACACGGCAGTATATAGGCGGCTATCATGCAAAGACACATTTGGGTTGTATGTCAATTTCTACAGTTGTTCTTTGTTGCTTTGCTGTTTTGTCAAGATATATTCCGGCAGAATGCGAAGTATGGATTTCAATGCTTTCGGTTATTTTGTCGAATTTTCTGATTTTAAAATTTGCACCCGTTGAGCATCCTAACAAACCCCTTTCCGGTAAGGAAAAGTCAAAGCTTAGAAAAAGTGGAATTATCAGTACTTTTACAGTATTTATATTGGTATTGATTATGTCTGTTTTTACATTAACAAGACGGTATGGAATGTATATTTCAATGGGTCAGTTCACAGCATCAACAGCAATGTTATGTGAAATTATTAAGCATATAAGGATGAATAACAATCGTGAAGATTAACAAGAAAATAGTACAGATAGGATTGTTAATGGTTATTACAGGACTGGCTTTCGGCTTGATAACATATGTTAATCAAAGTGCTTGTGTACTTACATTTCATCAGCCAAAGCAGCCTGTGAATATACAAAATAAAATTTAAAATGGAGGATCTGATTATGAAAAAAATTGCAAAACGTTTTTCGATTGAAGGGGTTATGGGAATAATTGCTTCGCTGGCATTGCTTATAGGCATTTCGTCAATGTCACAGGCTTGTTTCCTTGCGTTCAATCAGCCGAAGGTTCCGCAGGGACTGGATAAGTTCAGAAGCGAGAAATAAACACATAATTGCGGCTTGCAGACATTTATTCAATATCTGCAAGCTTGTGATTGAGGAGGTATAAAATGAAAATTAAGAATAAAAGTATTAAAAAAGTCATCTCTGCTGTATTAACATTTGCCATGACAGTAAGTGTATTTACAACTGCAACAATAAGTACATATGCCGAGGAAGAAGAAAGTCCCATACTGTACCTTGAGGTCAGCAATACTTTGACTGCCCAGGATACTTTTGCTTGGAAAGCATATGACCATTACAATTATTATGACAGATATACCACATCCTTAGATAAACATATCAGTTACGTAGGCGATAACATCAAAATGACAGGTTATGGTTCTGTTCCGTATAAGGATTTCCTTTTAGTTGAAGATGATAATAATTCCAAGAAGGTTCTTGAATTTGATATTCAGAGGGACAATAACAACTGGCACAGCATGGAGGGCGGAGGATTTTTATTCAATGCTTCTGTTTCAAATGGAAAAATCAGAGGATTTTGCATTTTAATAACAAGTTCAGGACTTAGGCTCTCTGAAATAGCTAACGCTGATTTAACAAGCTTTAGAAACGGTACAAAAGGAAATGTGTACAATTATGGATCAGTTCTTTGCACAGCATCAATGACCAATTTGCTGGCTGAACATCACATGAAAATTGAAGTAGATAAGTCTACTGTTTCTGTTTGGGACGGAGATAAGCTTCTCATTGATGATTATGAACTTCCCGAAAATGCCTACGGATATGGCTACGGTCCGATTACAAGTCACGCAAGTCATGGTTGCCGACAGCAATCATATTTTACTTTCTCCAATATTAAAATGGAAACCGTTACAGGATACTATATTAAACTGGAACTTACTGAGGATAAATGGGGTCTTACAGATGATTATTGGACAAACACTTTTACTCTTACAAATGTAGAATACACACCTGATGAAGATGAAACCATTGCAAATTTCAGCGAATATCCTTTGTTCAAAAATGCAAATGACATGGTTCTTTTCTATCCTGACGGTACATATGAGCTTATCACGTGGGTAAATGGAAAAGCAGATTATGATAACGCAGAACGATACATAAATGTTCTTGAGCAAAATGTTGATGTGGGAATGGTTGAGCTGCAGCCCGGTCAGCAGATAATCGGTGCATATGCTGAATAACGATAACAGGAGGAATTACAGATGAGGAAAACAGGTAAAAAAATAACCGCTTTTTCGGTCAGCTTTTTGCTTATGCTTAATTTGACAGCTACAGTCATTCCCGTTTCTGCGGAGGCCGAGTCAAAAGTATATACTCACGACGGATATACCGTTGAATATACCGTTAAAAATGAATGGACAGGAAACCAGAATATTGAAGTAACCATTACAAACACAGGTGATGATGTTCTTTCAGGCTGGGCTATGGGCTACAACGCTTTCGGAGAGATCGGCGGCTTGTGGAACGCTAAGATATACGGTCATCAGGGAACTGAATATATTCTCAGCAGCGCAGGCTATAACGATGAGCTTGCTCCGGGTCAGTCGACAAATTTCGGATATACCCTTACCGGTGATAGCTTCAAAATTCCTCAGGATATTGTAAATTGTGCAAAAAGAGTTGACATAGCTGAGGGATATAATGTATACTATAATATAACAGCAGATTTCGTTGATACATATCAGGCTGAAATGATTATCGAAAACACTTCCGATACCGACATAACTGCATGGCAGCTCAGCTTTGACGGCAACGTTTCCATTGATAATCTCTGGAATGGCAAGCTGCTTGAAAACAACAACGGCAGCTTTAAGGTGAAAAATGCCGAAAATAACTCTGTTATCGCTGCGGGAAGCTCTGTAAGCTTTAATTTCGGCGGTACAAAAAATACTGAAATCGAACCTAATCCCGGTTACAGCGAGCCTGCTGAAACTACGCCCCCTGTTACTGTTGTTACAGACGAATTTTCTGAGACAGAAACATCGGCTGAAAGCGCTGAAACAGACGCTTCAAATCCCGAAACCGACCCTACAGAAACCGAAACGTCCACCGAATCTGACGTTGTGTCTGTTTCGGAAGTAGTTTTCAGCAACTACAAACTTACCGGCGTGGTTATTCCTATGGAATTTGATTTTGAAATTGACCCTGAAATGGACAGCGATGAAGACGGACTTCCCGACTACATCGAAAAGGAAATCGGTTCCGACAGATACAATCCCGATACTGACGATGATGGTCTGCCTGATGGTTATGAATACTTTACTCTCGGAACAGACCCGAAAAAAGCCGACAGTGACGATAACGGAATATCCGACGCTGACGAGGATTTTGATGAGGACGGTCTGACAAATCTTGAGGAATACAACCTTGGTACAGCTCCATTCAGCAAGGACAGCGATTATGACGGACTTTCCGATTATGACGAAGTGAAGATTTACAATACAGACCCTTTGAAATACGATACCGACGGTGATAAGGTTTCCGATGGAGATGAGATAAATCTTGGACTTGATCCTAACAACCCGTCCACACACGGCTATCCCGATAATGAATATACCACTACTCAGACTGTTGGAGAGGATAGCTCTGCCCTTGATTATATCAATAACATTGAGGATAATCCCTATTCAGTAACGGTCGAGATCACAGCAGCAGGTGTTGCCAGCAACAATCTTACCGCAGGCGAGAGTGGTTATTCATACTCAATTTTGCAGAATGACGCTGTACTCGGCGTTGTTCCCGAATTTGATTACAGCGACGGTTTGTCTGTTACCGATGTGGTTATCAAGTTTAAGATTGATGATTCCGCGGTTGACAACAAGCTCGGCGTATATGCTGACGAACCCGAATTCAACGGAATAAACAGACTCCAGGTCTTCAAGTATTTCGAGGACAATAATATCCTGCTGCCTATCGAAACATTCTATGACGAAGAAACAAAGACAGTATATACCCACGTTGACGAGCTTGGTACATACTGCCTTATGGATATGGAAATGTGGATAAATTATCTTGAAAATCTTGAACCGGGTAATTATTATGAAGAAGACGATGAAGTTAAATCCGCAAATATCGCTTTCTGCCTTGATACAAGATATATTGCCGATGAGAGCAGCTTTGACAGTGTAAAATCTGACATGAAAGCTATTGCCGAGGATGCTTTTGACAGATATGCCGATGTTAAGGTATATGTGTACTATCAGGAATTGGGAATGAGTCTCAGAGCAAAGGATAATTTGCTTATGGATAAAGACGGCAATAACTATTTCACAAGCTATGAAGAAGCCGAAGCTGCTATTGACGGTATGGCTATGCCTAAAAAGTCGGTTGCATACGATCTTGTTCACGCTTCAAATTATATGATCGATGTTTGCGACAGAAGCTGTAAGGCTGAAGACCTTGATAAAAATATCATTGCAATGTACCACATTACAAACGATGATAACATTGTCGGCAGTGTAGATGACGCTAAGCAGCTTATTCGGACTGTTGAGGACAGTGCATATACTGATAAAAATGACGAACAGGCTTACCGAATCAATGTTAGTGTCATATGTCCAAATGGAGAGGCTAAAGAGGGTTCATATGCAGAAAAGCTTGTAAATGCTTCAATGGGTATTTTCTATTCCGGTAATACACAAGAGGTTCAAGTTCAGACTCAGGTTATGACGCTTAATATTGCGGCGAATAACAATGAGCAGGAAATGACTACAGCTGATACTATTAAGGAAAATATTATTAATATATGCGGTTATGGAGATGGTTTGAAGTTTAAGGTTATTTTGTCAACTGGTCTAATTGGAGATATTAAACTTAAAGAAAGATTAATTGAAGGAAGTTCAACTGATTTTGATGAAGATGGCCTATCCGACTGGGATGAGGTTAATATTGAATTAGTGGCTAAATACGCAGCGGAAAACGACGAAAAACTTGAAAAGAAAGATGG
Organism: Oscillospiraceae bacterium; assembly: GCA_051891935.1. GTDB lineage: Bacteria > Bacillota > Clostridia > Oscillospirales > Ruminococcaceae > UMGS363. The sequence goes on along the minus strand of JBJFFR010000127.1, from coordinate 2,695 downwards.
AAAGTATATAATCAAAACTAATAATTTACCAACAATCGCGCAGATTTTAAGTTCAGGTAATTGGAAATTTTATACGGAAAATGTTCCAGATAAGCTGATGAGATTTGCTACTGCCGCAGGAATTATGAATAAAGATGATTGGCGGATACTTCCGATTAATTCCAATCCTTGCGATGCGGATAGTGATAATGATGGCATTATTGACAAGTATGACAAAAACGCTTTAAAATATTGCGAGAATAATGACGATATTAAGAACAATTATAACAGTGCTTTTGTAACATTTGAACTTGATAAGTCTGATAAAATTAAACTTAGTGGTTTGTCAATTCCTTTAAAAGCTTTACCTGATTTGACTTCAACAACATTGGAATTAATTGATAATAAAAATGACACCGACTATGAGGTTGAATATGTTACAATAACAAGTAACGACAGTTGGGTGAGAATTTACTATAACGGTGTTTATGGTTATGTTCATAATTCATTTGTTAAAGTTGATGACAGCAATGAAACATTGTTGAAAATAATGTTTAGTGATGTATCCTGTATAGATGGAATTACATATTATGCATATTGGCATAATGAACCTGAAAACGTGGTAATAAAATCGAAAAATAGAACCATAGATACAAGCATACCTCCGCTTAAAAGACAAGATGATTATAGTAATGAAGATAAAAGCAAATTAACCATATCCCAATCTGAACTAGGTTACTTATATGTTATGACAAAAGAAATTTTTGATGCGTATAATCTAAATCAAAAGCATGAACTAGGTTTTTTATGGCTTCTGTCAGCTTCAATGCACGAAACTTCATTAGGTATGTCTACTGGTAAAGATATCGATACATGGAAATCTATAAATACAGGGCACGAAGCTACGGGCTATTTTCAGTGTACAGATGCTCCAGAGGATCAAATAGCTAATGAAATATTAACTGTAGAGTTAATCAACTCAGGTGATATCAGTAATGTATACTTAGGAAAAAGAGGGCTAATAATGAGATGGTCAAACTTAGCTATTAGATTAGATTGCAAACACGAAAGCGTGGTCGGAGAATCGGAATACACTTTGAATAATGGGGTTGGACCACAAGTAGAGAGGAGTGTTATTATATGTTCAAGAAATTATTATTACGGTAATATATCTACGGCAGGAAATATTTTGAGAGGATATTTAGATAAAAAAGCTAATCGCAACTTATCTAACAATGAGTATGATTTTCCCTACAACTTTTTTAAGACCTTTGCAAGCAAGGAAAAAGAAGATGAAATCGGCTATAGACCAGAAGAATTTATTTCAATATTGAATACCTTAAAAGAAAAATATTTAGAGCAATTATTATAGGTAATATTTCAATCAAGTGTTATTGACCGCTCACATAGATAATCGTATAGTTTGTTGAGCGGTCAATTTTTTGAGGCAGTTACTTTGAAAAATCCTACAGAAAGGTATGTTATGAAAAAAATTATACTTATAACAATTTTGGTATGTATATTTTTGACTTCATGTTCGGCCAATAACAATATTGAAGAACAGATACTTCAAACATATACCACTGAAACCTATGGTGTTGAAACAGTTTTCGAGAGTACAGAGAGTGCTACTAATGAAAGTAAAATTACAAATTCAGCTGCTGTTTCTGAAACTACGGAAACATTGCAAACAACAGAAACACCAAAAACACTGCCGAATTATGACGTTGAAAGCATACCGTATAAAGCTGCAAGTATAGTTTACGGCGAGTATCTTAAATTTCAGAATGGGCAATTTGAAGATTGGTGGGTCGATGACGAAGATAACGAATCCCCTCATGCTTGCACAAAGGTGTTGATTTTTGATATGAACGGCGACGGCAGGCAAGAGTTGCTTTCGATGAAATGGGCAATTTCACCATATTCTTACAGATATTATACAATTTACGACCTTGACAGCGGTGAAATGTTGTTTAATAACTATTGTTTTACGGGGGGAAAACTTTATTATAAAGACGATCAATACTGCCTTAAATTGGAACATCCCATGGCTTTTGTTACGGTTACTGATGAAGAATTCGATTCAGCAATTTTTAATGTGTCTGAATTGGGATATAATGAAGCTGACTTTTATATTGGAAATAAGGTCAATTTCGTTATTTATCAGTATATAAGTATGCCACCGGTTCGCTCGCCCTATGAGGGTACAAAGGATTCTTACTGCCGCCGTTTTTCATCAACGGAAGGTTTTGCATACTACCATGGTGATTATGATTCTCAAATAGAACAACAGCAGCATGATTTTGAAAGCATTTTTGTGGGTTATAATGAAATAGGCGAACTATGGTATATTGGAGAAACCGTATTAGTAAACGATGTTGAAGTTGATTATTCGGTGGACGGGATTTGGGGTATAAAATTGCCTCAACGGGTTATTAATGATTTTGACGCACTTGTTGAAAGGCTAAGTTTATATGATGAATAAGAACTGTTTGTAAAAGTGCACACTTGAAAATAAATTGCCATACTTATTTAATGACGATAAAACATTCATCGGAAAAGTGTTTTAGTGAAATAGCTTTTATTATATATCTTTTAAAAAGGTGCATTTGTTGCACCTTTTTATTTTATGTGCTCTTGTCGATTTTGGCTTTCAGTCGTTTAGCCAAATCCTGCAAATCCTGACAAGCATCAAAGCACATCTGATTGTATCGGT
>JBJFFR010000126.1:0-10189 GCA_051891935.1 Oscillospiraceae bacterium | reverse complement strand
ATATATGGATTTTGCGCAGATTTTTTGTCTACAGTTTAAATGGTTTTTAGTATTAGTATAAATCAAAAACGCCGTACCTGCACAGTTTCAACAGCACAAAAGTCCATAGAAAACCCTTTAACGGGATCTCTATGGACCTTTTTATTTATTCAAACGATTTTTTCAATTCACTAAAGCTGATATTTCCCGATACATCCTGTATCTGAATAGCACCGCTGAGAATTTTGAAGAAGAATTCGGAAATGTTTTCGATCGTAAGCTCTTCCGATCTTGTTCCGTCTTCCTTTGTCAAGGAGTAAACCTTGAGTATCTGGCTGTTAAGAGCTCCTGCGCCGATAAGGAAGTGGTTTTCCAGCTTTTCAAAGTCTATCACATCCGCAACAAGCACTCTTCCCGAAATCGAATAGCTGTTTACCGTGATGGTCGCTCCGCTTTCATCGACAAGAACTGTGCGCTGGCTGTCTGTTTCAAGGTTCATTTTGATCTTGCCTGTGTTGGGATCTTCTTTTTCGCCCTTGAATAAAGCTCCGAGATGCGCCAACGAAATGTTATAAAGCTCTGCCTGCGGAAGATATGTCAGCGGCTCGACCGAAAATGCCGCAGGATAAAGCATATAGTTTACGCCTGCAAGCTCAACACTCGGCGCATTGAATGTTCCGAAAATACAGTCGGAAATAATAGCGCTTTTTGACGCAAAAATTCCCCCGAGCACTACGCAGTTTTCAAGGTACACCTCTGCTCCGAAAACGCTTCCGCCTATATAGCAGTTTTTCAGCTTTATCTGCGGCGCATTAACATCCGAGCCGTATATAACTCTTCCCGATACGACAAAAGACGCTATGCTTTCGGCGCTTGCAACGGCTTTATTAAAGATCACCGTTCCCGAGATATCATTTTCGATATGAAGCTCCTTGTTTGCGTACACCGCACCCATCATTTGTACTTTTCCGTCCTTGATGCTGATATTGTTGCCGAATGTACTGCCTTCAACGACGGTGTTGCCCTGGATCTTTATGTTTCTGCCGAGGTCCTTTGAGCCTTGCGGCAGAATACTTGTTTTTACAAGATTATTGTTAAGGACGATCTCCTGATCCCCTATCCTTATTTCATTTAATTCCTGCATTTGTTTCACCCACATTCATATTTATATCTGTTTCAGTTCCGCTTTTCCGCTGTGCCATAAACGAAGTATCTCGGAATAGACGCGTTCATTATAGCTGTCCGTGTTATCCTGATTTAAGAAGCTTTCCTCGACCATACTTGAAAAAGCCTGATCTATCAGCTTTAGCTCATCCTCGGGGATAGCACTTGCTTCGGCTGCGTCCTTTGAGCGGACGAATGAGCTTACAGAAGAAATTATCCGATCCTTGCAGCCATTATCCGAAGAATAATACTCATCCGCCGTTCCTGCGCTGTTTATGCCGTCCGACAGCATATATGCAACGGGAATATATATCGGCGCCACTTCATCCGCCCGTGTATGCCATAAGGTGTCCTTCATCATACGGCGATACAAAAGGTTTTTTCCGAGCGAATCTGCCATAGTTTCTATAACCTCGGAAACCTTGCGGCGTATGCGTGCTATCGTTATGCTGCTCTTTGTCTGCTGATCCGAATCGGCGTCGCTGACGGTGGATGCCGCCATAGAAAGATACGGCTTCAGGATAACTCCCTTGCGGATGTTTTCGCTGAGGTTGAAGGCAGGCTTGTCGATCTCCTTTATACGCTTTGCAAGGTCCTCGTCAAGTCCCTTGAAGATCGTATTATAGTGCGCCCTTAACCTTTCTATATCCTCGGACATTCTTGCGTGTTTGTCCCGTGTGTCATTGGCAAGAGCATTGAGAAGAGCGATCTTGGACTGAAGATGACTATTATTCTCCGATTTTTTCAGCGCAATGTCGTTGTTGATAAGGTTGTAAAAGCCCTTGACAAGGCTTTGAGATACCTTCTCGGAGTTTGCCTTTATAGCAGCGCAGTTTGCAGCATTCATTGCCGCAACGGAAGCCGTCAGCTCGTCAACGTTTCTGCCTGCTCTGTTAACGCTGTTGTCGAACGGACTTGTTTCAACGGTGATATTAATATTAATGGGTACAGTTTCGGAGTAGCTTACGGTTGTCGTGCCGCCGTACTGGCTCGCAGGGTAAGAAACCGATTTTGAACCGCTTACAGTAACGGAGGAGGAATATGATCTGGTATAGCTCATCAGCAGCCACCTCTTTCAAATAACTCCATTATAACCTTTGAAACTCTCGGGTCAAGCGGAGCGGAAGCGGCAATATTGCAGAATTCCTTCGATATTTCCTGCTTTTCAAATTCGGGCGAAGGCTTCTCCGTTAAAGAATCTATCTGATTAAGGACATCAAGACCGATGCTGTTTTTGACCGAGTCGGAGAGATATTCGGGGTAATAGAGCTGCAGCACGAAGGATTCGCTCATAAGCATACTCTGCTCGGAAGAATAAACAACAGGGATATATTCTTCATACTCTTTTTCAACGGGCTTTTTCTCCATAAGAGAATCCATAAGAGAAACATATTCAAGGTTCTCATGTACCTTGTTCCCGAGGAATTTCAGCGACCTGCTCGTTTTGCTCTTCAATCTTGCCGAAACGATGCGCTGTTCCGTTAGATCTGCTTCTTCGGAAAGAGTCATAGTTTCGGGAACTTCACGAAGGAACTTGCCGAGAATGACTCTTTTTCTTGTATCCGCAAGCTCCATTGCAGCCTTGTCAAGCTGTGCAACACGGGTTTCGAGCGAAGCGTCAAGTCCGCGGAAAAACTTCAGATACTCTCTTCTCAAACGGTTATAATCGCATTCCATACGATCTCTGGATTTGCCGAGCGCCTTTGCATATTCCATCAGAAGTGCAAGCTTTGCGTTCATTTCCGTAAAATATGTAGCAAGCTTCATGCTTATCTGTGAGCGGATAAGGTTATAAAAGCCGCTGTCAACGTTTTCGCATATTTTCTCCGCAGCCTTTTCTTCCGAACGGATGACTGCCGCCTGCATAGCGACAACAGCAGCTGTCGTAGCGTCAACGTGACCTGAAACCTTATCGACAGAATCGGCCATCGGCTTTGTGTCAACAACAAAATCAAAACTTGGCATTTATTGCTTCACCTCCGCCTCATACCGTTACGGGGATCTTTTCCTGATCCTGCTCGGCGGTCGCTGCTGCTTCATCTGCAGGGTATTCGGTATTATCGGCAGCATTGGCAACAGCCTGACCTACATCCTCTTCGACCTGCTTTATAAGGTCAATGTTGATATGTTCAATGATATCGGGATTCGTTATCGGCTCGGGCGGCAGCTCCGCACGGTTTGCAACGTAAGGATTGATACCGACGAGCTTTTTGTGTCTGTAATCAAGACCGCGTATATTCGAGAATGCAACGGCTGTTTCGTGAGGAACGGTATCACGGAGCGAACCCTCGTAATATTCAATGTGAGAGAATTCACGGGTGCTCATTTCGATATTATCCTGAATGCGATCCATAAAGTCAGCAAATTCTTCCTGCTGCTGATTGCATTGTGCAGCCTGCGCTTCAAAGCCTGCGATCATTTCAGCCTGGGAATCTATCTCCTTGACCTCGCCGTCTTCAAGCCTGCCGCTCTGCTTCATAGTACCGCTCGTATCGGTGAGCGACTTATACATATTATACGCATTCATATAATCGGCATAGGTTTCACGCATGTGAGTGATAAGCTCATCGGCGGTCTTTCTGTTATCACGGAAATAATTGCCCGTTTCGGAAGACCATCTTTCAAGATACATTCTCTTCTGGTCTTCGATGTTGTTGTAGATCTTTAATCTTTCAACTCTTGTTTCCTCCATAAGAGCAGCTATGACAGGCATAAAGATCTCCTCGTCGATCTGGTGCATACCGAACGGCATGGATGTTCTTGAACCGTCCTCTGCTACCCAGCTCTTGGAGAAAAGCTCATATTTTACAATAGAGCTTGCTTTAAGGGAGAACGGAGTGTATTCATTTACGGAAGTGCGATAGTCAAAGTCGGCAGCGCGTACTCTTTCGATCTCTTCTGCTTCAAGATTCGGTGAATACTGCGTATATCCTGCTTTGAGAACGGTGTTGAAAATTGAAGTTGTATAATCGGCAAGCTTTGCAGAGCCGGAAACCTTTGTCTGGGTGAAAAGCTGAACAGATTCGGCGATCTTCTGCATGAGATGCTTCATATATTCGTTGCTGTCAGCGTCATCGGAGTTCTTTATCTGATCCTTTAAGGCGTTGAGGGACGCAAACTTCTCCAGTCTGTCTTCAAAGGATACATCGAACACCTTTACAACGGGATGTCCGTTGGTATCATCGGTCGAAAACTCTTTAAGGTAGTTTGCTGTGTTGCTCTGCGGTGTAATTACGGGGATATTAACGGAAACATCGTCGTTATCTCCGAGAAGATAGCTGATATTTCTCACCTGGCGGTCAATATTTCCCATATAATCATTAAGTGTAAGTGACTGAACGGAGGTCGAATACTCCGATGTGTTGATGGATTCGGTCTGATCGTTGTCCTCGACAACAGGGAGCGTATCAAGCGTTTCGGTGAGCTGACGAACAGAATCCTGGAACTCGTCTGGCTGCCTTAAAACCGTAAGCTTAAAGCCCGTGTCGGTCGTTTCACCCGTGTGGTCAAGCACAAAGCTCTGATCCTCGAAAGGCACTCTCGTTGCAACGGGTACATACACAACGCCGATCTTATCGACCTTGTAATCCATTCTGATATTTGCATATCTCTGATCCGATTCTTTGATAAGCTTTTCAAAATCTTCTATTGACTTTTTCAGTTTATTGTGTTCAACAGTCTTTACGATAGCTGCTACAAGAAAACCTATTGATACAAGCAGCGCAATAAAACTTAAAAATAGAATAAGAACCAGACATACACCCGAAACAATATAAAATGCAGTAAAAAGCGTCTTTGCTTTTTTACAGTTCTGAACACATTCATCACGCTGCTTTATAAGATCGGCTTTGTTCTGCTCCTCCTTCATCTGGGCAGATACGATCGTTTCGGCAGCGGTCTTGTAATAATTAAAAAGAATCTTCGCCTGATCCTGATAAATATTGGAAGAATTTTCGAATATCTTTCCCGTCATAGCTTTATCCCTCTCTTAATAAATATTTTTTCTCTGCTTATATAAGAATTCAAAATCCTCGAACTTTGTTTCAAGCGTTTCCGACGACATGACCCCTGCCGATCGGAAATACGCGTCCGAGATCATACTGTCGATAACAGCGGACATTCTGCATTCAAGGTCATAGGCCTCCTGCGAACCGTTCGGAGAAAGATATCTCAGATCATCGTTCATCCTCTTGACCGCGTCCTTGACCTTTTTGCTGTCCTGATTCTCTGTCATAAGAGAGAGCTGATAAGCCTTGCTGCGCATCTCGGAGATCATCGACTTCTTTGCCGCTTCCTCCTCTTCAACACCGCCTATCGTATCGGATGTCACCTTTGACATAAAGACATAGATAAGGAAAATGAACAGCGCAACAATCTGGATCGCAACCGCAAATTTCAAAGGTATCACCGAAAATGCAAGATATACCGCAACAGCAGAAACCACCGCATAAGCGGACATTCCCTTGTAGTAGACCGCACCGCTCACAACGAGCTGCGCCGTATTTCCTGAAATAAGCCCCGAGATAAACGGAAGAAAAGCCGCAATATAAACAAGTATCACACTTGCGCAGCTAAAAATATATGTCCCCGTTCTGCCTTCAAACAGATCCTTTATCAGGAACAAAGCTCCCCCGACAATTATCAAGCCGAAGCAGAAGATAACAAGCAGAAAGGACGAATGACCGTTTTTCTTCATACTGCCGCCCCTTTACATCCTGAAGCTTTCAGCCTGAAGCTTGCTGCCGCAGTTCGGACAGAATTTCAGTCCCGGCTGAACAGGCGTATGGCACTTGCCGCATACATCGCCGCAGCTGTTCTGTGAAACGAGCATTGCTCCGCAGGTAACGCATCTTGAAGCATTATGCGCATTATCCGCTCCGCAGGAAGGACAGGGATTGTATTTGTTTCCGCAATGGGGGCAGAAAGCCGCTGTTGCGGAGAATTTTCTGCTGCAGTTAGAGCAGAACACTTCATTTCTGGCATGAGCATAAGTCGGCGCTCCTGTGTAATTCTGACCGCCGAAGTTCGGATTTCCCATATTCTGATTGCCGAACTGATACTGATTATTCGGAGGCGGCTGCATTGCGGCATTTACTCCGCCGCCGTTCGATAAAGCACCCGTCATCATTGCCACCCCGAGAATACCCATCGAGGAATTGTTGCTTGCAGCATTGTTTGCGGTCGCAAAGGTCTGCTTCTGCTGCCATGTATAGCCTGCAATAGCCTGTGCGGAACGGTCGGAAAGCGCTTCCGATATCTTCCTGCCCTCGGAAGTCGATGTGTCAAGATCTACGCCCGTGATATAGAAGCCTTCAAGCTCGAATCCGTACTCCTCCCAGAATTCAGCCATCGGCATTTTTATAAACTTGGAAAGATCGTCGAGATAAGCCGCTATCTGATTTATGCCGACCCTGTTCGTATTCATAAAGGACATTATTGATGAATTTGTCTTTGCGATCATCGCACCCTGAAAATGATCGGTCAGTTCGCGAGCCGTAAAGGACTGCATCGTTCCGACAAGACGAATGAGGAAGCGCTCGGCATCGCTCACCTTTAGTCCGTATCTGCCGCTTGCGACCAGAGGGATCATCTGACCGTAATCGGGATCCATAAAACGCATCGAGGTCGTTTTCCAGTCGATGTTCAGCGGTGCAGTCTTGTTGACGAACCATACCTCCGCAAAGAACGGATTTTTCCCTCCGAACGGAATTCCGAAAAGGTTGCGCAGCAAGGGAAGGTTCTCGGTGGAAAGAGTATGCTTGCCCGGACCGAATTTGCCGAGGATCTGTCCCTTTGAGAAGAAGACCGCCTCCTGCGACTCCCTTACGATAAGTTGGGTTCCTGTGCTGAGATTGTCGTGGGGAAAACGGTGCGCATATTCGCTGTTATCCTTAGGCGACCATTCAACTACATCAATAAAAGCCATATTTTTTCCTCCTGTATGTATAATGTAAACTATATTCAATAGACTTTGCTTTTTAGGCAGCAATACTCATCGGCTCAAAAATATACAGCCGTCAGAGCTTTACCCCCCCTTATTAAAAAAGCTGCCGCAACAAAGCGGATATTGATATTTTTTTAACAAGTCATATACATATAATGATAACACTTTAATTATAACATATACACAATTGTATATATTACCCCTTTAAATCGAATATATGAACTTTTTGGAAATATATGTCGATAAATATTGTTGAAAACAGAGCCGCTGCAAAAATGTACGCACAAAAAAACTCCCCTCTGTTCATCATAGACATAGGGGAGTTTTACTATAAGGCTTATTTAAGCGTAAACTTTCCGATAAGCTCCTTGAGAGAGTCTGCCTGACCCGAAAGCTCTTCGGATGCCGCCGCACTTTCCTGTGCAGTCGCGGAATTTGCCTGAACAACGCCCGATATCTGCTTGATATCGGCGTCAATATTATCGATCATTTCCGCCTGGAGCTGACCCGATGCGGCAATGTCATCAACGATCTTTCTTACCGCTGCTGTGGATTCGCCGAGCGAACGCATTGATTCATTTGTTTCTTCGGTGATCCTTGCTCCGCCGTTTACGGCTTCAATGGATGTGCCGATAAGACGGGCGGTGAAGCTTGCAGCTTCGGCAGATTTTGCCGCAAGGTTTCTTACCTCGTCCGCAACGACTGCGAAGCCCTTGCCTGCCGCACCTGCTCTTGCTGCCTCAACTGCTGCGTTGAGCGCAAGGATATTTGTCTGGAATGCGATATCCTCGATAGTCTTTATGATGTTGCTGATCTTGTCCGAGGATTCGTTGATATTTTTCATAGCGTCGGTGAGCTGCTGCATCTTTTCGCTTACTTCGTCCACATATCCTGCGGTCTTGTTCATAAGCTCTCTTGCCTTTGCACAGCTTTCGGCATTCTCGTCAACGTGCTTTTCAATATCGTCAAGTCTGTCAACGAGAGCGTCTATTGAAGCTGTCTGCTCAACGGAGCCTGCGGAAAGTGCCTGTGCTCCCTGTGCAACCTGTATCGAGCCTGAATTTACCTGATCGGAAGCGTCATAGATATTGGAAAGAACTTCGGTGAGCTTGTTCTTTATCGAAACGATATTATCATGAAGCTTGGAGAAATTGCCCTTGTAGAAATCACTGTTCAATTCGGTGTCAACGGCAAAGTTTTCATTCGCCATTTCGCCGAGGATACGTCCGATATCGTTTGTTGCATTATTGAGTGAAATGCACAGACGGTCTACCGCAGCCGCAATGCTGCCGATCTCGTCTTTTCTGTTTAGGAAGCCTTCAATGCTTTGAGCTGCGTCAAAGTCGATATCCGCAGCACTGCAAACAGCCTCTTCGATATTCTTCAGCGGCTTTATTGTTATCCTGATGATATTATAAAGCAGAGCAGAAACGATACCTATGCTTGCTAAAAACAGAATAATAACATTGGTTCTGACTGTATTTACCGATGCAAGCGCCTCGTCAGATGTGTCGGTGATTATAAATACCCAGTTTTCCTCGGGCATACTGTTGTATGATGCAATGTATTTTCCGCTTTCGTTTTTGAATTCAAAGCTGCCCGAAGCTTCTCCCGAGCTCACCTTTGTAAGAATATCGGATATGTAAGCTTCCTCTGCAACTGTCATTATCTTTTCCGCATCGGGATTAAAGATATATTCGCCTGTTTCTGTATTGACAAGGTAATACTGTGCGCTCGGAAGTCCCTCAACGGGGAGCTCGTCAAGAACGGATATAAGTCCGCTCGTGAAGATGCCTATTCCGCCAAGACCGATAACATCACCGTTCTTATTCCTTACAGCCCTGTACATGGAGATGACCTGCTCGCCGCTTGCGGGAGAGATTATCATTCCCGTGTTGTAAACTCCGTCCGTTGCAAGTATCGCATCGTGAAGCTGCTTGCGCTTGTCCTCATCGGGACGGGTCACCTTTCCAATGACCTTTGAATTCGTATGGGTCAGCATCTTTGTGTCCCAGCTGCTCGCATAGATTCCTTCAAGATTGGAAACATCCTTGCTGAAGCTCTCGGTGTATTCCTGCGCAGCCTGTGCAGCCGCAGCATCGGACGGATCGGACAGAAGGGCGGTTATCTCGCCTGCTTTCAGATAAGCCGTAAGCGTGTCACTAGTCGATTCAATGTAGTTTTCGATTATCTTTGAACGGTCGACCGCTACCGACAGTACCTGTTCTTCGACAGTATTGCGTATAAGCGCCGTTACTGCGCTTAAAATACAGATTGTAAGCATTAAGAATACCAATACTTCCACGATAAGGACCTGGAGCGATATCTTTTGACCCAGTTTGCAGGTTGTTGCTCTTTTCATTGTCAGCACTCCTTTGAAAATTGTTTTGTTGAGGTGTAGTGTTGCGTTGTTGCCGAGATCTTTTTAATAATTGGACGATCATATCCTGCCGATCGGAGCTCACTTTTTCGCAGCAGCAAGATACTTTGCTATATTATACTACAAAACCCGGCGATTTACAATAATTTTTTGTAAACAATGGTGAATTTACCGTCAAAATGCAGAAAAACAAGGATAAGATGCAAAAAACACATAACGTAGCAGCTTTCAATATAATACGGTTACGAAATAGTTCTCGGTAACAAACTGTCAATTCTTTGATCTAATACTATAGCAAGACATAAAAATAGACTGACAAAAGGAGGCGAGGGCAAAGCTTTAAGAGTTAGGAACGAACCCGTAGGCAGGCTTGCTGCCTGTCAAGGGTGAGTGACAACACTATTCAAGCTTTGCACCGCCGAACTTGTCAGGGTATTTTTGTGGATTGCTATAATATCTATATTCAACACAGGTCGCTGAACGCCCATAAACTAAAGTGGAAAAAAAACTTAATAGTCCATATAGTTTGGCCTGAGAAGAGAGGGATAAAGGAAAGGGAGTGCAGAGGGAGAACCTTTAAGGGGGAGAGGAGACGGCCCACGTCCATAGGTGTATACTAAAAACCAATATAAACTGTACAAAAAATCGAGCATAATCTTGCATATATGGATTATGTGAAGATTTTTTGTCTACAGTTTAATTGGTTTTTAGTATTAGAGTGC
>JBJFFR010000125.1:0-10369 GCA_051891935.1 Oscillospiraceae bacterium | reverse complement strand
CAAGAACTTTTGCATTTTGGGTTGAGAATGTGTCAAGGGATATTGACAATATCAAGTTGACGTTTTCAGAACCGCAATTTGGACATTTCATAACAAATTCACCTCATAAATTATTTTACTGCAAAATAGCAGATTACTATAGCCATTAAATTAATTTCAAACGATAAAAGACCATATCCTCCTAATACTCCAGTAACAAAACGACGAATATTATTGGATTCTTTTATCTTAAGATACTGAATTAGCCAGTCAAGGAACATTATCAAGCACAACAATGCACACAACCATAGGGGTATCATGCAAAAAATGAATACCACCAAAGCAACGATATACCCTATAACTACCCCAGTACATCTTGCGCAAACAGGAAATTGGTGATTCCAGACAAAAAAACTTCTGTCTGGTCTTTGATGGCAACCTGTTTTGGCACCAATCTTCATCATATTAAGCCATATGTAGTCGAAATTTCTATTTTTGATAAACATAAAACAACCCTTGTTTTCACAAATGAAATATATATATTATTATACTTATTTTATCCTAAAATGTAAAGTTTTTTTGTAAAGTTACATATTACCTAACAAAATAAAAGTGAACTTTTACAATTTTATGTCAAGTAATTTGTCAATTATTTTGCGTTTGCGTGTTAAGCAATATATCACATAAGAGTTTCATCTATAAATAACCCTCTCCAACGCATCCCTCGGAATCCTCCAGCTCCTCCCGATCTTAACCCCTGGCAGTTTACCTGCTCGGAGCAGGTTGTAAACAGTAGTAAGAGAAAGCGCAAGTTCGTCTGCGACTTCGTAAGGCGTAAGGTAATCATCGTAATCTGAAAGCATTGAAAAACCTCCTTTCGTTTTTTACTCTTTTGTTGCAATCTGTCGCAACCTTTAGCAAGCTGTGATAAAGCTTCACATTTCAAGTATATATCATATTAGTGTAAGAGCATGAATAAACGTTTAGATCCCCATGTTTTCCGGCGTTTGCCGGAGTGCATAGGGATTTTTTCATGCTTTGCAATTAAGTTTGGATTTATGCCGAAATCAAGTCATACGGCATAAAAACATGATTTATATTTAAAATGAAAGGAGAGATGTTTTATGAACAAAATCATCGGTGTGGTCGTTATTGCCATAGTTACAGCGGTTGTTAAGGCTATTACAGAAGATTAACCAATCAAATCCATGCACGAAAAGTGCGATACTTTGCGAAAGGCGGCGATAATTTATGTCAAGCGTTACTGAAGACCTTATCCTTAAGATCATTGCTGCAGCTGCAGGTGCGGCTGCTCTTGCGATCTGCAGTACCCTTGAATCCAAGTCACAGGAAGAGGTGCTGAAAATATGTCGTTTACCGGACAACGATACTTAACCCGTGGTGTTCAATCTGAAATACCCTTTGAACTTCAACTGTTTATGTGGGCGTTAATTGCCCAACTCCCCGAGCCGAAGGACTATCTTCAAGTCTTTCGGCTCTCTGTTTCCTATAATGGAAACCAGCAAATTGTTCACGAGCAGGAAGTTCCTGCATACAGCAGAGAATATGATGTTCAAACAGATAACCCCGTAAGTGCAAAAGTCTACGTCATTGACGATGGCGACTATTGCACAATGCTTTTGGCAGAAGAATACTAAAACAACAATAATTATTATTAAAAGGACAAGTCGGTTTCGGCTTGTCCTTTTGTATTTTGGAGGAAAAAAGAAAATGAGCGAGATAAACGAATCAACCAATACCTTTATATGCTCCCATTGCGGAGGTTCTTTTGATGAAGATGATCTGAGATGCTTCGAAAACGAAGTGTATTGCCCCGATTGCCTTGACGAGCTTACAGTTGTATGCGAAAGATGCGGTGATCGTATCTGGGCAGAAGATGCAGCTGACAGCGATATTATCCTTTGTGAGCATTGTTACGACAACTACTACACAACCTGCGAATCCTGCGGACGTACTATTGATTACGATGATGCTTGCTATTTCGACGATGATACCGATTATCCATACTGCAGACATTGCTACAATCAGAGATGTTCAAGTGAGTATATCCATGATTACGGTTTCAAACCTAATCCGATTTTCTATGGAAAAGGAAAACGTTATTTTGGTGTAGAACTTGAAATTGATGAAGGCGGTCATAGTGATTCCAATGCAGAGAAGATAGCTGATGTTGCAAACGAAGATGAACGGCGTATCTACATAAAGCATGACGGAAGTTTATCAGACGGAATGGAAATCGTAACTCACCCTATGACACTTGATTATCATCTGAACGAAATGCCGTGGAAAGAGGTTATGGATAAAGCAATATCACTCGGATATTTGTCACACAAAACAAGAACATGCGGTTTGCATATTCATGTTAACAGAACCACATTTGGTGAATCAACAGATGAACAGGAAGAATGTATTTCAAGAGTGCTTTTCTTTGTAGAAAGGTTCTGGCAAGAACTGCTTAAATTCTCACGAAGAACCGAAAGCCAAATCGCTCGTTGGGCTGCTCGTTATGGTATCAAGGACAATCCGAAGGCTACACTTGATAATGCTAAAAAGAATTACTCGGGCAGATATACTTGCGTAAATCTTACAAATTATCACACCATTGAGTTTCGTATCTTCAGAGGAACTTTGAAGTACAACACACTCGTTGCAACGCTTGAGCTTGTTAACCGTATCTGCGATCTTGCTATTAATATGACAGATAAAGAGCTTACACAGCTGAATTGGTGCGATTTTGTGGCTGAAATCACAGAACCCGAGCTTATTACTTATCTAAAAGAACGCCGTCTTTATGTAAACGAACCTATTGAATGCGAGGAGGATGTATAATATGTGTTGCTTATTCGGACTTATTGACTACAATAATACTTTTAATGCTAAAGAGAAGAATCGCCTTATCAAGATTTTGTCAACCGAGTGTGAAGCAAGAGGTATAGATGCGACAGGTATTGCTTTTAATACTGAAAGCGGACTTCATATCTCAAAACGACCTGTGGCTGCGCACAAAATGTGGTATAGAATATCCGAAAGTGCCAAAGTGGTTATGGGACATGCCCGTATGACTACACAGGGTAGTGAGAAGTTTAACTACAATAATCACCCTTTTCCCGGTCATGTCGATAAGCTTGATTTCGCACTTGCACATAACGGAGTTCTTCATAATGATAACGAACTGCGAATTACTGAACGCTTGCCAAAAACGAATATACAGACTGACAGCTATGTTGCAGTACAGCTTATCGAGAAAGAAAACGCCCTCGGTTTCGATGCCATAAGGACTATGGCTGAAAAGACCGAGGGTTCTTTCTGTTATACGATACTGGATCAAAACGATAATTTGTATATTGTCAAAGGTGATAACCCTATGGCTATCTACAAGTTCAATGGGTTCTATCTTTATGCAAGTACAGATGAAATACTTACAAGAGCTATAAAGAAAATTGGTTTAAAGAATTACAGCAGGGTCAACATTTCGTGTGGAGATATATTAAGAATAACGCCCAATGGAACAATTGAGATTCAGACCTTTAACTTCAAGGACAGATATTTCGGAACTTGGGGATCTTGCTATGGATTTTCATCCATTGATCCCTATGAAGCAGAAGATTTGTTTATTGACGAAATAACGGAATATGCTGGTTACTTCGGTATTGATCCGGAGGATGTTATTATGCTGCTTGAATACGGGTATGATGAGCTTGAGATTGAAGAAATGCTCTATGACCCACTTGAGATGCAGAAGTGTATTTCCGAGATAAAGCTTTGTGAGATGTTGTGTTAAAGAGAATGCAATGAAAAACCGCTAACCTATTCAGCTTTTAGGCTGTAAACGGTTAGCGGAATATTTTTTATGCCGATCAATGGCAGGGAGTGTTCCGATAGGGTTATGTTCTATTTCAGAACGTTTCAAAAAGGCAAAACCAACTTTAATGGGACGGTTTTGAGGGCGTTTTTGAAGTGCCGTTAGGGTATAGGCTATTGGGACGGTTTGTACCGTCATATTTGGCTTGTAATATTGAACGAGCTTCGGTTAATGGTATATTCGGTTCACCCGAAAGCATACGCTTTTCGGCAAGATCTAATTTTGACTGCAAAAGTGATACTTCACCGTTTATCATAAATTCGATCTCCTTTCTATTTACAGTATATATTATTTCATAGGAAATTTCAATAGTTACAACGGAGGTGCTTTTAATGAAAGTAGGCTACATAAGAGTTTCCACCGAGGAACAAAACACAGCAAGGCAGGAAGTTTTAATGGAACAGCTTGGAGTTGACAGGATATATATTGACAAGATCTCGGGCAAGAGCAAGGAACGTCCGCAGCTTAAAGAAATGCTTGGATTCGTGCGTATGGGAGATACGGTTATAGTTGAATCGATTTCCCGTTTTGCAAGAAATACAAAAGATCTGCTTGAACTGATAGACCTGCTCACCGAAAAGGGAGTGGAGTTCGTCAGCAGAAAGGAGAGCATTGACACGACCACTCCTGCAGGAAAGTTTATGCTTACGGTATTTGCGGCTGTTGCGGAGTTAGAGCGTGGATACATACTTGATCGCCAGCGTGAGGGTATTGCCATTGCGAAGTCACAGGGCAAGTACAAGGGCAGAAAGGCCAAAGCTGTTGATGAGCAGCTTTGGGGTGAGTTATATGGAAAGTGGGTTGCGGATGAGATAACTGCCGTGGAGTTTATGCAGCGGATGGGATTGAGCAAGAGTACGTTTTATAGGAGGTTAAACAATAACAAATAAAGGATATTAAATCCATAATTTTTAATTGGATAAAACTGCAATTAGGTTTTGTGAAAATCGAAGAGGTAGATATACACTCCAACAAAAGCAGCACCAAAGCAGCTTCAAACCTCCGTTTTGGTGCTGTTTGTGGTATCATATGGATGAGAGTATGGAGAACACTTTTTTCTAATAAATGATACAATGTGAATAAGTCATAACCTCTCTTTTTTAACTCAAATCTGTTTAAAATTCATGCTGCTTGAAGAAATCTATTGTTATAGTGATACTATGTTGTCTGAATTTTTAATTGCTATCGATTCAAGATTATTCATTTTGAAAAAGTGTTTCGGCACGATTTATACCAACGGGAGAGAGAATGCATCTTGGCTTTTCATATTCAATTAATTTATCATTGTGCAATGAACGAAGTATCTTCTTAAAATTAGTATTATTTTTATACTCAATTGACGTTTGCAGTTCAGTATCAGTCATACCATCACGCATATATAATAAGCATAGTATTTTGTCTTTGCAAGGCATTTGGGTGTTGAGAATTCTTAAACAATTTCCAGTATCCCAAACAGTAGAGGTCTCTTTGCAAATAATCGAATTGATAATCTCCTCTGTTTCTTCAAAAGATTTAGTCGAAGCTTGGCGAAATAATTCTGCTAATACCCATTTAGTATTGCTAAGTAGCAACGTTGCATCCATTTTGTTTGGGTCAATATGGCTCTTATGTATCATTCCACGTTTATTTCTAAGGCAATACATTGAATATAAACATCTTGGAATGACAATCCTCATTACTTCTGAATGCTTAGAATCATAGTTTTCCCATGCTGTCAAAACTTTCTCGTTGAAGTTTGCAAGTTTATTAGCCAAAGGAGTATATTTACCGTCAAGTTGATATTCTATAATACGACGAGCCACCTCAACAAACTGACCTACTTCATTTCCGAAATACTGCCAATGTTCTTTTTTATATTCTGCAAGTGCTTTTTCATAGCTGGTCAACATCGAATTAACAAGTTCTGGTGGATATATTACATCAAGTATTGTTTCAATATCACTTCTTGTCATTTGCCATTGCCTCCAATAATTCAACAGCAGCAGCTTCGCCATCAATCGTTAATTCGAGTGTCCACTTTTGCTTGCTTTTTTTCTTTTTGATGAAATTAACTATATCGCGTTCGAATATAGACGCAAAATTTTTAGGATCCCAACAACCTTGCTTTTGGCATAAGGTTTTTATCATAGATGATTCTATTGCCTCTTGCTTTTCATAAAGAACAATAAATGCAACGTTTTTCATTTTTTCGGCATTGGTTTTGCCGGGGATTTTTCTATGAATAGAAATAGCGTTATCTTCTTCATCAACACTATATATACCTAAGCGTTTATATTTTTCTTTTGCAGAATTCTGTACTGGTATAATTGGTTCGTCATCGGTGTTTTTCTCATTCGTTTTTTCAAGAAGGGTTGATGGGGTTTTTGAAGTGAAAAATTTACCTTTTATACGCTCGACAAAAGAAAAAACAGTTTCCATATTTTTTTCAACAAATTCTTCAGAACCCGAAATAACAATATTTCCTTCATTAAGATTAATAGCTATACTTGAGTTTTTTATTTCATCCATAATAATTTACTTCCTTTTTTCTTTGTATTTTTGATTATTTTGAAGAGTGACATATTACGTTAACGCTGCCCATTCTTCAAGATTATAGATTTTGGTTAATTTATAATGAGCTTCTTCGACAGCAGAATACATAGTGAAGTTAATAGTACTATTGACAGGTACTGTAAATCCGAATGCAGCTGCTTCTCTGATACTGGGAGAAAAAGCACTTTTATATATATCACTTCCATTTCTGTTTTGATGCAATTCTAAATAATGAGCATCTTCTCTCAATTCATATTTCAATTGTCTGTATTCATTTTTTATCTTCTCCGCAGGTATAACATCTCGGATACCTCTCTCTATATGTTGAGAAATAATATGTTGAAGGTGTTCGATACGAGTTATATAGCTTACCATTACTTCAGCAAGTTCGGAATCAGTCATATTTTTAAAATTCATTTCATTTCTCCTTCGTTATTTTAGATTTTATTTCCTTAACCAAACAGTGAACCGTTGTACAAGGACACATTTCGGAAGGCTTGTCCTTGCAATTTGCTTTATGTTCCTCAAGTTTCTGCTGAGCAAGCTTAATCGCTTTTTCTTCATCACCAAATCGATTAAGTTTTTCATAAATGTCGCTATCAGATTTGATATATTTATGACCTGAAGCTTGTTCGAATGCCTTTTCGAAGCCATTACAACATGACACAGAATCATGATATGTAGGCATAACGCCGAAATATGCGTTAAACCATGCCTCTATGCACGGATTGCTCCATCCGACGTTAATGCCCTTATCTTCCGCTTTACGAATGATTTCATCGAAACCTTGTACTTGATCTCTGTCAAATATAATCCAAGTTTCACCATATTGTGGATTTAATGATGCAAGATTTATAGCCTCGTTCACAAGATTTTTTGTTTTAGTTTTGATAACCTTAATTACCAGCTTCCCCTGCAATTCCTTTGGTATAGCATTTCGCAATCCATACATATAATTTTGCTCAGTTTCTTTTGTATCAGTTACTATAAAATAATACCCTAATTCAGGAACTCTTTGTTTTGCTAACTGTTCACGAGTCTTTCTCTTTCCATTCCTTTCTATACGAGCCATTCATTATTCCTCCTTGAACATATCAAAGTCTCTAAGAGTAGGAATAGCTCCGTATTTTCCTAAAAGATAGTTTTTTTCGTAATTTTCATCCTTGCGAATCTTAACGCCGTCCTCATCTACAAAATCAGCCAACGAGTACAGATTTGAAACACCATTTGAATCCTTTTCAGCAAACCATATTTCATCTCTTCTAAGAATGTTGCCATTCAACTGCCAAGAATCATGAGAAGTAAATATTAATTGTGCGTGATTTGTGTTGATATCGGGATTAAGAAAAGCAATAATAAATGCTCTTACCAACAATGGATGAAGTCTTGCATTCAGTTCATCAATAAAGAATACACCACCGGTTTCCAATACATCCAGTAACATAGGATATAATGCAAACATTTTAAGTGTACCTGCTGATTCATGCTGAAGAGGAATTGATGTTGTCTGGTCTGAGTCAATCATTTTGTGAATTGCGTCTATTCTGATATGTCTATCTTCATCATCATTATCTGATTTCAGGACCTCAACATTAAAGCCAATTATAGACGGGTCAAATGCTGCAAAATAATCTACCACCTTCTTCTGTACTTTTTCATCTTCTGCAAACCCGTCAGGTATCAATTGAGACAAGAAAAAGTTTTCGATTGGTCTGCCAAAGTCGGCAAAATCATTGTGCATGAACCAATCTCTGATAAACTTGAGTTTGGATATCCTAAGCTTTGCTCCAAGCGAAACAATCAATGTTTCTTTTTCTAATGCAATTTTCAGATTTTCTTGACTCTTTGCCGGAATTCCTGAAAAATCCAACTCTTTGCCATTACGATAAAAGATTCGCTTGAAATCTCCTCTTGAGGATTTTGCCTTATAGTTAAGCCATTCCTCGCATACTCCTTTACTATCGACGGTAAAGCCGTAATTGTAAGTTTTAGCACCGTTTTCTTCAGAATCGATAAAGTAAACCTCAAATGAAGATTCAGCTGTTTTGCTGTTAGTGTCAAATAAGAATGGTGTGGGCTTATAAAATTTTGATTTTTTCTTCTTTGAATCAGCTTCATCGCCATAATCCAAAGAGTTGATGACATACAAAGTCATATATCTGAACGCTTCCTGAACATTCGACTTTCCGCTCGCATTGGCTCCAAAGATTGCAGCAACCGGAAGAACTTTTTCGCTAGCAATAGATACAACGTGATTATTAAATTCGGAAATTTTTGTAGCTGTAAGATCTAGTGTAGTGTCATCTCTGAATGATTTAAAGTTTTTAAAATTAAATTGAAGTAACATAGTATCAAACTCCTTTTGCCCCTTATGTTATATATTATACTCAACAAAGGTAATTTGTCAACACCTAATTGAGATTTTTTCTCAATTAGGTGTTGAATAACTAGGATATTTGCAATTTTAAACATATAATTCTCATTGCCACAAAAGAATTAGAAGCAAAAATTCTTATATTCATACTTTAAGGTTGCAATAAAAATTTGTCTGCATAATAGTATTACATGTAATATAAAGTACAGTAAATTTTCATAAAAACGAAAGATAATGTTTTTTAATAAAAATTTCACCATTTCATATCGTTGTGGCCAAACATCAATTCACCCCAAAGCTATTGATGAACAGCTTTGGGATGAGTTATATGGAAAGTGGGTTTCTGATGAGATAACCGCTGTGGAGTTTATGCAGCGGATGGGGTTGAGTAAGAGTGCGTTTTATAGAAGATGCAGGCAAGCCTCACGGTAATCGTGGGGCTTGCTAAATCATTTTTTTGCTCTAAAGAATTCAATTTCCATATTGTTGCATTTCTTGCCGGCATTGCTTGCGGCATCGTAAATAAAATCGTTTTGTAGAGATTCATCCATTAGTCCAAACTCTTCCAATTTAGGCTTATTACTCTGCTTTGAAAGCTTTTCTGCTAACAAATAAGCCGTTGAGCGTGAGGGATCGTTGGCGTTTACAGCGATAAATGCCGGTGGAAAGTCTTTATTTATATAGTCGAGTACATTTTCGAAAGAGCTTTTTTGTGATGGAGCCATCACTTCCGGAATGTAAAGGCTCAAATATGGAGTATTTTCATCAAATTTATATATTCCATTGTTAAGAGCAATTTTTTTAGGTATCGGCAGTTGTAGGTCTTGGATAGGATTGAATAAACCTCTGTATTCAGGGTTTGAAGCTAATACGGAATACTGAACTGCAAGATGCGCTCCCGTACAGTTTCCAATTATATATAATTGTGACATATCAAGTTTATACCGATCAGCGTTAGCTTTTATATGATCCATAAGCCGACATACATCGATAAGGCCGTCAGGATATTTATATTTGGACCCAAGCCGATAGTTAAAATTCACTACTGCAAAACCTCTGGCTGCCAGATACCTTCCGTGTGAACTATACACGGATTTATCGTTGAAACACCAGTATTCACAGTTAACAGTCACAATAACAGGGTATTTATCCTTTAATGCCCCCAACGGATAATAAATATCCATTAAATGAGAATTCGAAAATCCTGTGGCTATATCATTGGTATAGGGCAAATCAATTAACTGTGTTGCCTTATCGTTTTCAAAGGTGAATCTTTTCTTATCGGAGTATTTTTTATAAAGATCCATGCAGATATCGTGTTCATTAAAGTTTGGCCGGTTATTTACTGTGCTGCACGAGGATATAAACCTATTGCTGTTGCTGCTGAATGTATTTCCGCTACACGTACCTTTGTACGGCTGAAAACTTCCTATCATATAATCTTCATAATCCAGTGCTGATGTATTATCATAAACAGAAGAAAGGTCTGAAGGGGTTTCTATAGAGTTTATGGCATTGGCAGAATTGTTTT
This sequence comes from Oscillospiraceae bacterium, assembly GCA_051891935.1. Taxonomy (GTDB): domain Bacteria; phylum Bacillota; class Clostridia; order Oscillospirales; family Ruminococcaceae; genus UMGS363. The sequence continues at coordinate 70 of JBJFFR010000125.1, read as the reverse complement.
TCTCGCTTATTATCTTTTCATATCCTATATCTGTTAGGTAATAATGTATGCCAAAGAATATTTTATTCGT
>JBJFFR010000124.1:0-10383 GCA_051891935.1 Oscillospiraceae bacterium | reverse complement strand
GAGGCGGTATATGCATACTGCAATCTGCACGGCTTGTGGAAAGCCTGAGTAATACTAATACTAATAACCATTTAACCTATGGACAAAATACGGCGGCTATAATACGCCCACTCTGCGTCAAACACCCTTGACAGGCGGAAGCCTGTCTGCGGTCGTTTTCCTTGATTGGTCGTATTCTATCCACCGTCTTTATCCATAGAACAAATGGTTATTAGTATAAAAAGAAACCGCCCATGATCGGGCGGCTTTTTTTATGCTGTAAAAGAAAAATCTCCGTTTTTAATTGTTTTTGTGGTTCCGTCTTTGTATTTTGCCTTTATGCGTATAGTGTATTTCTTACCGCTTTTGATGTTTTTTAACGTTACAGAAGTTTTTTCGGTGCTTTTAAGCTTCACATATTTACCGTCGGAATTTTTCTGATATATGATATAGCTTACCGCATTAGCTGCTTTATTCCACGTTATGGTCGCATTTCCGTCCTTAATGGTCACCTTCGGCTTTGAAGATGAGGTCGATTTTGAAGCCGAACGCTTATCGCAGGCAAGATACGGTCTGTCACCCTTTCTATATACAAATGCTGTTCCGAGCGCTTTCGGAAACTCCTTTGAAACCATTTGTTTTTCATCCAGCTGTGTTGCACTGACACTCGAAAAGTGTGTAGGATATCCTACGGGGACGCTTTTCTTGTCTTCTTTATAGCTGTAGCAGTTAATAATGTCGCATCTGTGCAGACCGCCTGCGATATCACCGCTGTATTCTGCTGTGTCCGGAAGAAACCATGTGCTGAAACAGTTTTTGATCATGCCGTTGTTTCCCCAGCCTGCAATGCCGCCAGCGTAGGAATTATGAGCGCTTCTTGCACCTACAAAGCCGTTATTAATGCAGTTGACAACGCCGCTTGATTTGATAAGTCCGCCGCTGCCGTCGGTAAAAATAGCTGCATTGTAAAATACACCAAAGGCTGCAAATCCACCTGCGACCATCGCAGCAGACATATTTTCGGTGTGCATTGAGCCGACGATACCGCCTGCATGAGCGTCACGAGCACCGGAAATAAGAGAGTCGGGACCTAAGGCAAGAACCTTATTGCCGTTTTCACATTGATTTATTACCGAGCCCTCTGCAATTCCTGCAATGCCGCCTGCATAACAGCCTCTGTTTATAAGTTCGGTTTTTCCGTCATCATAGCCTATGACCAGACCCTTTTCCAGTATTACATTGGAAACACAAGCGCAGTACAGATATCCGAAAAGTCCTGCTGCTTTATAGCTATTGACATACAGTCCCTTTATTGTATGACCGTTGCCGTTGAATAATCCTGCAAAAGGAGCATATCCGTTGATCGGATCGCCTGTGCAGCCGATAGGAGTAAATTTGTTTTTGGGTGGGTTATTTTCCCAATCATTCCAGTTTGTGGTGTCGTTGAGAGTGATATCGGCGGTCAGGTTAATTACAACACCTTCCATTGAATATCCGCTGTTGACAAGCTTTGCCAGACCTGCGAGCTGGCTGGGTTTGCTGATATTGTATTTCTTCTTTTTCCCTGTGTACCAGGATGTGCTTACGGAACCGTTCCATACTGTTGATTTCTTGGTAGTTTCCGCATTTACGGGAATTGTCAGTAATGTTAATGCCATTATAAGAGAGAGAAGCAGTGCTGTCATTTTTTTCATTGTTTAAAACCCCTTTTATTTTTTTATCGCCGTACATAATTGTAACTTTGCGATCCTTATGGATAATTATAGCATTTTTTTCAATAAATTGCAATAGCAAAAAACTCTGCCGCGTTAGTCTGACAATATGATATTATGATAAATCGAAAGAGAGCTAAAGTCTTAATTGTCTACTTTTGAACAAATCAAGCAGCTGCGTTATTTCAATCGTTTAAGCTTTTTTTCGGTCTGTATCGTTATTTTGGTACAGATCACTATTGTTACCTTTGTTAACAATGAGTTCACAGTATTCCTGCATAAAAGTCCGATTAAGTTTATTATTTACCCTTTTAAAAAAAATGCTTTAAAGCTTATAATACAACAAAGATGCTGAAAACGTTTGCTTTTCAGAGAAAGAAAACATTGGACGATTGAAGGGAGGTCGTTCTTATGTTCCAGATCAAATGGATATGGGAAAATCTAAAGGGCTACCGAAAGCGTTATATCCTTGCACTCTGCATTGCGGTCGTATGTCAGATAATGTACATACTGAACCCGACCTTTGCGAGCAGGATAGTTGATATTTTTATCTACAACGACAACGCTGCCGAGAATATCGAAACGAAAAAAAACCTGCTTATCGGACTTTGCTGCTGCATTGTCGGATTTACGCTTCTTCGCGCAATTATGCAGTTCACATCGAATATGCTCTTTGAAGTCTGCTCGCAGGGTATGCTGTCGAAGATAAGAAGCTTTCTTTTCAAGAATGCCGAAAGTCAGGATATGTCATTTTACGATAAGCATTCAACGGGCGACCTTATGACAAGGCTTTCGGGCGACCTCGATATGGTTCGTCACACGGTTGCATGGATAATCAAGACTTTCTTTGAAAGCATGGCGCTGTATCTTACGACGGTAGTGTATTTCTTCTGCCTTGATCCGCTGCTTGCGATATCTCTTGTTGCGCTCACGCCGCTTATCTTCGTGATATCCAACATCTTCAGGGACAAGGTCGGTCCGAAGTATGTCGACCTTCGTGAGAGAATGTCAAAGCTCAATTCCTCGGCGGAGGAAAACATTGCAGGAAACCGTGTTGTCCGTGCTTTTGCAAGGGAAGACTATGAAATTGAAAAGTTCGGCGAGAAAAACAGCGATTATTCAAAGGCAAACAAGGACGCTGCTTTCACATGGCTCACGTTCTTCCCGTATATCGAAACGCTTGCACAGGCTCTTTCCGTTATACTTCTCATCGTCGGCGGTATTTTTGTTATAAATGGAAGAATAACAATGGGCGTTTACGTTGCGTTCAGCGGACTTATCTGGACTCTTTCCAACCCGATGAGAAATGTCGGTGCGCTCATCAACGATTTCCAGCATTTCCTTGCCTCGGCGAATAAGATAATCGAAGTTTACTACTCCCGTCCGCTCATAACCGACCGTGCAGATGCAGTCGAAACCGAGGGAAGACTTAAAGGTGAGATCGAGTTCCGTGATGTATGCTTTGCCTATGAAAAGGGTAAAGAGGTGCTCTCCCACGTCAGCTTCAAGATAAACGCAGGCGAAACCGTAGCGATCATGGGTGAAACAGGCTCGGGCAAGACCAGCCTTATAAATCTTATCCCGAGATGCTATGATGCGACCTCGGGCGAAGTGCTCGTTGACGGAGTTAATGTACGTTTCCGCAAGCTTCACGACCTGCGCAACAACATCGGCGTTGCAATGCAGGATGTTCTTCTCTGGTCGGATACGATCGAGGGAAATATCGCTTTCTACGATTCCGATATGCCGCTTGAGGATGTAAAGAAATATGCAAAGCTTGCCGATGCGGACGAATTCGCCTCGAAGCTTTCCGATGGCTATGATACGATAGTCGGAGAAAGAGGCGTTGGTCTTTCGGGCGGTCAGAAGCAGAGAATTTCCCTTGCAAGAGCGCTTGCAATGCGGCCTTCGATCCTTATCCTTGACGACACGACCTCAGCAGTCGATACCGAAACCGAACGTCAGATACAGCACAATCTCAAAAACCTTGATTTCGACTGCACAAAGCTCATCATTGCGCAGAGGACATCCTCCGCAAAGAATGCCGACAGAATAATGATAATCAAGGACGGCACTATTGCCCAGTTCGGCACTCACGAAGAGCTTATGAAGGACAAAAACGGCTATTACTACGAGATCTACACGCTTCAGAACGGTGACGAAAAGGAGGCGGTATAAATGGCAAGAAACAAATTCGATGTTGACGAAAACCTTGAATCCCCCTTTGACATACGGCATCTCAAACGTGCGCTTGTTTATGTAAAAAAATACCGTGCAAAGATGATACTTGCGCTTTCGCTCTCCGCAGCATCGGTCATAATCGGACTTTTGGCGCCCGTTATCACGCAGTATGCACTCGATAATTCCATTCCGAACAAGAATATTCCGCAGCTTTTGCTTATGGCTGCTCTGCTCGCATTGACGATCATTGTCAGCGTTATTTTTGCAACGATCCGTTCAAGGATAATGACCGCTGTCGGTCAGGACATAATCTTTGATATCCGAACCGACCTTTTTGAGCATCTTCAACGGCTCTCGTTTGAGTATTATGACAGCCGTCCGCACGGAAAGATACTTGTAAGAGTTATCAACTATGTAAACAGCGTTTCGGATATTCTTTCCAACGGTATCATCAACTTTGTACTTGAGATCTTCAACCTTGTGTTCATCGTTATCTTTATGTTTGCGATGCACTGGCAGATGGCTCTTGTTATAATGACGGGTGTTCCGCTGCTTGCGCTTATCATCGGACTTATAAAGAACCGTCAGCGCAAGGCTTGGCAGGAGGTAAACAACAAAGGCTCCAATCTGAACGCATATCTTCATGAAGGACTTGTCGGCGCAAAGGTAACGCAGCTTTTTGTCCGTGAAGAAGAGAATGCCGAGATATACGGCAAGCTTTCCGAAGCCTACCGTGAAAAATGGATGAAGGCCGTAACATATAACATTCTTTTGTGGCCGTCGGTCGATACGATATCGGCAACTATTTCTGCGGCGATCTACTTCTGCGGTCTGCTTGTGATCGGCCCTGCTAACATATCGCTTGGTACAATAGTGGCAATGGGCGGCTACGCTTCACGCTTCTGGCAGCCTATCATGAACCTTTCCAACCTTTTCAACAGCTTCGTCAACGGTGTTTCCTACCTTGAACGAATCTTTGAAACGATGGACGAGCCTGTCAAGGTCAAGGATAAGGAAAATGCCGCTGAAATGGGCAGCATCAAGGGCAATGTTACATTCGAGAATGTAAGCTTTTCATACGACGAGAGCGCAGAGATACTTCACGAGCTTTCCTTCGATATCAAGGCAGGCGAAAGCGTTGCGCTGGTGGGTCCTACCGGTGCAGGAAAGACAACTATCGTCAACCTCATTTCGCGTTTCTATGATACAACGGGCGGAAGAGTGCTGATAGACGGCCGGGACATTTCCGAAGTTACCCTGAAATCGCTCCGTTCACAGATGGGCATAATGCTCCAGGACAGCGTTATTTTCAGCGGTACAGTCGAGGACAATATCCGCTACGGCAAGCTTGACGCAACGACCGAGGAGATAAAGCGTGCAGTAAAAACCGTCCGTGCCGAAGAATTTATCGAGAGTATGGGCGGACTTTCCGCACCGATAATCGAGCGAGGAGCTTCGCTTTCACAGGGTCAAAGACAGCTTATAGCATTTGCAAGAACGCTTTTGAGCGACCCGAAAATACTTATCCTTGACGAAGCGACCTCCGCAATTGACGCAAAGACGGAAAAGCTTCTCCAGGACGGACTTGATATTCTCCTTGAGGGCAGAACATCGTTCATCATCGCACACAGACTTTCGACTATAAGAAACTGCGACAAGATAATGTATGTTTCCAACAAGGGCATCACCGAATGCGGAACTCATGATGAGCTTATCGCAAAGAAGGGCGACTACTACAAGCTTTATACAGCTTCGCTCACGGCTTAAAATACTGTAATAAAAAACCATTCACGGCAAAAATCGTGAATGGTTTTTTGATTGAAATTATTACTCATTATTGCAGGCTTTTTCCGTTTTTCCAATCATCACAAGCAGAAGGATAAAGAAAAATGCAAGATATAACGGCATTAGTTTAAGGCTTATGTGATTTGCGATAAGTCCGAAAACGGGCGGCATAAAGGTCGAGCCGACATAGGCGCTTGCCATTTGTATGCCGATGATGCCCTGCGAATTCTCTGCGCCGAAATTTCTCGGAGTGGAATGTATTATGCAGGGGTAAACGGGCGCACAGCCAAGTCCGATAACGATAAATCCGACAAGCGAGGTCAATTTCAGCGGCAGCGTTATGAGCAGCACTCCCGAAAGTGCGATACCGACTCCAATGCGTATCATTCTGTTGTCGCCGACCTTGTCCGAGATAAAACCCGAGAGGAATCTTCCTGCGGTTATGCCGATGAAAAACAGCGAACCGAATGCAGCGGCTTCATTCTTTGATGCACCGCGCACACCTTCAAGGTAGCTGCTTGCCCAGAGCATCGTTGTGGCTTCGGCTGCGCAGTAGGCATAGAAGCCTATAAGAAGTGACGGAACGCCCCTTATTTTCAGCGCACCCTTCAATCCGAGAAGCTCGCCGTTGTTTTCCGTTCCGTCGTTTGAACTGTTCACCTTCCAAAGAGGAAGCGTTAGCAGGATGACAGCTGCAATTCCAAATTGCAGGCAGGAAACCGTGCGGTAGCCGTTCGACCAAGAGCTGTGAACGAGCGCATAGCTCATAATATACGGACTGATTATCGTTCCGACGCCCCAGAAGCAGTGCAGCCAGCTCATGTGCTTCGATTTATATTGCAGAGCGACATAGTTGTTCAGCGCAGCGTCTATCGCTCCTGCGCCGAGCCCGTAAGGGACTCCCCACAAGCAGAGCTGCCGGAACTCTTTCACGGTCGAAAAACCGAAAAGAGCAACTGCCGTAAGAAAAACGCTGAAAAGGGTAACGTATTTTGTTCCGAATCTCTTTGTAAGACGTTCAGACATCAGTCCCGAGATTATCGTTCCGCCCGAAATAATCATTGACACCATTCCCATATAGGAAAGCGGAACATCAAGCTCCGCCCTAATTGTCGGCCACGCTGAACCGAGCAGCGAATCGGGCAGACCAAGGCTTATAAAAGCAAGATATATTACAGCTAAAAGCAGGAGATACATTTATTTTTCCTTTCGTTTTAAAAATTCTTCCGCCGCTTCAAGCACAGGCCTGTCCTGCGGATAGTTTAGCATTGCAAGCGCTTCTTCGTAGGGGAGCAGGTAGGAAGAGGTTATTTCCTCCGCCTGCAGCTTTACATCGCTGCTGTATTCCGAGAGAAAATAAACGGGATTTTTATGATGACCCTCGCCGTTGATATAGCTGTATTCCATGCGGAAGCCTTCAATGAGCTTTGCATGAAGTCCCGTTTCCTCCCGAACCTCACGGACTGCGGTCTGTTCTTCGTTCTCGCCGAATTCAACGTGACCCTTCGGAAAGCCGATATGTCCGCTGTTATTTGTTATAAGAAGATATCTGCGCTCACCGTCCTGCATCGTGAACATCACAGCTCCGCAGGTCTTTTCGTAGAGAGCGTCGATAGTTGAGGTGTGGAACTGCTCCTGGAAGTCAACAGCCTTTCGGATATTACATTCGTAGCAAAGGGGAGTGCCGAGCAATTCTTCGGGTACGCCGACCCATTTGTCCTCATTGTCATCCGAACGGAGAACAACTGCAGCTATTGTTACGGTCATCTCGTCAACAGGCTTGTCAACGCCGAGGATATAAACATCCTGTTCTTCACCGTCACCTGCGTAAAGGTCGGGTACATAGCCGTAATTCACGGGATAGATTATCTCGGGATGCTTTGGGTGAACCGAGCCGATAGGACGGTCGGTTTTTACCGTGAAGCTCTTGCCGAGAACGGATACATCGCCTTTTTTTACTGTGTTCATATATTTAGTTCCTTTCATGCCAATTTCTGATCATTTTCTACACATTCAACATAAATTGGCATTTGTTTTTCGTGCCTTGAATTTTTTGCCAAGCTCCCGTTATGCAGAACAGGAATGAGCAGCCTTTTTTTCTTTCATTTTTTCGAATGAAATACACTGGAACGGACAAAAGCAGACGGTTTGATACGTCTGCTTTATAAACAAAATTATACGGAATACGGATTCGGCTTGAAGAAAAGCTTGATAAGGTCGATGATCCAGCCTATGCCAAGCAATCCGCCCGTGCAAAGATAGAGTATGCCAAGTCCGATCTTTCCCTCATAGAATTTGTGAACGCCGAATTCTCCCAAAAAAAGGCAGAGGAAAAAGGCTACCCATTTATTTTTCAGATTTTTATCTCTTTTGCTGTATGAAGGGGGAGGGGCGTAATTGACATTATTAATAACAGGTGCGGGTGCAGGCTGCTGCTGTAAAAGCTCGACCTGCCTGCCGCAATGGGTGCAGACAACAGCGTCAAAGGGTATCTTTTGACCGCAGTATTTGCAAAATTTCGTCTTTTCCGCATAGACCTCGCCGTTATAGCTTTCCCTTTGTGCAGGGACATCGGGAGCGACCTTGATGTCGGGCACGTTATCGTTCATCGGCTGGGTCGTATAGCTGATATTAGGGCGTTTGGGATAAAGGTTTTCCGATGAGTGAGCCTGTCTGTACATTTCAGCCGACTGGGAACCTTCGGGGTAAAACTCACCGTCATCACCGTAAAAACCGTTGCTGTTGGTGTTCATTTTCGGTTTGTCCTTTCGTTTATGTCTATAATAATAGTATATATAAAAAACTTCGGCAAAAAAATAATTTTTTTATTGAAAAAAGGTCTTGACAAAATTTGCTGAACGTAGTATAATAATATACTGTATCATAATGCAATTCTATGTGCCTTTTTGCCTTACGGTAATAGTATAGCACAATTTTTCAGGAATTGCAACTGTTTTTGCAAATATTCGGCAAATGCCCCGAAGCTTTTGCAAAAACGGAAAATTTCCCCGTAAAATTTTAAGGAGGGACTCGCCTATGGTTAATGTCAAGCCTGTCCAGCTTGGTAAAACAACTCGTATGAGCTTCGGAAAGATCAACGAAGTTCTGCCGATGCCTAACCTCATTGAGGTGCAGAAAAAGTCTTATGAATGGTTCCTGAACGAAGGACTTAAGGAAGTTCTTCACGATATGTCCTCCATCACGGACTACAACGGCAACTATTCTCTCAGCTTTGTTGACTTCAAGCTTGCTGACGAATCGAACTATTCCATTGCAAAGTGCAAGGAGCTTGATGTAACTTATTCTGCAAAGATGTTCGTAAAGGCTAAGGTCTGGGATAGGGCTACCGGTGATATCGTCGATTCGGGCGATGCTGACATCTATCTCTGCGATCTGCCGCTTATGACCGAAAGCGGTACATTCGTTATCAACGGCGCAGAACGTGTTATCGTTTCACAGCTCGTTCGTTCTCCGGGTGTTTACTATGCTGTTGAAAAGGATAAAACAGGTAAGGATCTTTTCAAGACCACCGTTATCCCTAACAGAGGTGCTTGGCTGGAATACGAAATGGATTCCAACGACGTTATCTATGTAAGAATTGATAAGAACAGAAAGATCCCTCTTACTACATTTATCAGAGCGCTTGGCTGCGGCACCGACGCCGAGATTGAGGAACGCTTCGGCAAGGACGAACGCCTTGAGCAGACTATCCTCCAGAAGGATGCTACCAAGAATACGGAAGAAGCTCTCCTTGAAGTCTACAAGAAGCTCCGTCCGGGCGAACCTCCTACGGTAGAAAGCGCTGTTACTCACATCAATACACTTTTCTTCGATGCAAGAAGATATGATCTGTCCCGTTTCGGACGTTATAAATACAACAAGAAGCTCGGCGTAGCTTCAAGAATCGCAGGTCACCGCCTTTCCCGTCCTGTCGCTAACCCGTTCACAGGCGAGATCATGGCTGACGAGGGCGATCTCATCACGATGGACAAGGCTCTCGAGATCGAGCAGGCAGGTGTTTCCGAGGTTTGGCTCGATATCGAGCACAAGGAATTCTACACCACTCCGACAGGTGAGTCCGCTCACAGAGTTGAGAAGAGAGAAGTCAAGGTAATCGGCAACGGTATGGTAGATATCGCTCCTTACGTTGATTTTGACCCTGCAAAGTACGGCATCAACGAGAAGGTTTCATTCTCGGTTCTCAAGGACATTCTTGAAAATGCCGCTGACAAGGAAGAAGTTGAAGAGATGGTAAAGAGCCGTCTTGAAGAGCTTGTTCCGAAGCATATCATTCTTGACGATATCTATGCGACCGTAAGCTACTTCATCAACCTCTGCGAAGGCGTTGGCACAGTTGACGATATCGACCACCTCGGCAACAGACGTATCCGTTCCGTAGGTGAGCTTCTCCAGAACCAGTTCAGAATCGGTTTTGCAAGAATGGAAAGAGTTATCCGTGAAAGAATGAACACCCAGACCCAGAACGAGGGTGCAATGTCTGCGGAATCTCTTATCAATATCAGACCTATCACCGCTGCGATCAAGGAATTCTTCGGTTCATCACCGCTTTCACAGTTCATGGATCAGACGAACCCTCTCGCAGAGCTTACTCATAAGAGAAGACTTTCAGCCCTCGGCCCCGGCGGTCTTTCCCGTGACCGTGCCGGATTTGAGGTTCGTGACGTTCACTACTCCCACTACGGAAGAATGTGTCCTATCGAAACTC
>JBJFFR010000123.1:0-10474 GCA_051891935.1 Oscillospiraceae bacterium | reverse complement strand
TAAATTTTCATTTATTTCAGTGTTAAGAGCAATTTTTTTATCAATAACAGACAAAATTACTGCTATTTGGTGTTGCAAATTTACATTGGTAGGATATGTTATTGTCAATTCATTTAATAATCTGTGTCTATTAATTTCAGTTTGACCAGTAGAACCTTCAGCAAATGATTCGATTTGAGGTTGATTTGATTTTAATGCATATCCATAGTATAAAGAATCAATCTCTTCTGTAGGACGCATTATAATCATATGCCCATCTATAGTAGTAGGTATTGAAATATCGGATGCTTGTGCAATTCTTCCAGCTGTTCCTGTACCTGTTGAATTAATGATAACATCACCATTTTTTATCATCTTATCATCTGGTACTTTCTTTAATGCTGTATCATGTAAACGAGATTGTTCGTAAGATAGATTAAAGTCACGATTACATTTTTGATTCAAAACAGCAATTGCTGTTTTGCTTTTCTCATCAGTATATTTAGGTGGAATACCCTTGGCAATATATGAAGTTAATTCACCAACTGTTTTAGTTTTCCATTCAAACTTCATACCCAATCGCCCCCAGCTTCTCCCTGATTTCATCTTCAAGCTCATGAGATTTAGCAAACATTTCGGAAAGCTCCAAAGTCAAACGTGCCATTTTTTCATCAAAAGGCTCTCCGTCGTCCTCCTGCTCTTCAATTCCAACATATCTGCCGGGAGTTAGGATATAGTCCTGCTTTTCAATATCGGATATATCGGCAACGGCACAAAATCCTTTAACATCTTCAAGAGTACCGTTCTGAAAAGCTGTAAAAGTATCAGCAAGCTTCTGAATGTCATCATCGGTAAAATCTCTGTGCTTGCGGTCGACCATATATCCCATTTTTCGTGCATCAATAAACAGCGTTTTGCCTTTTTGCTTTTTACTTCCCTTTGCCGCAATAAACCACAGTGTAACCGGAATTGTCACACTGTAAAACAGTTGAGTAGGCATTGCAACGATTCCCTCTATCAGATCGTCCGCGATGATATGCTTTCTGATTTCACCTTCACCGCTTGACTGTGTGGACAATGCCCCATTTGCCAGTACCAGACCAATTTTTCCGTTAGGTGCAAGATGATGTATCATATGTTGAATCCAGGCATAGTTGGCATTTCCGGCAGGAGGTGTGCCGTATTTCCATCGAACATCATCTTTGAGCTTGTCCTGTCCCCAGTTGGAGAGATTGAAGGGAGGATTTGCCATAATAAAATCGGCTTTTAACGTCTTGTGAAGATCATTAAAGAATGTATCGGCGTGATATGGGCCAAAATCAGCGTCAATACCACGAATAGCCATGTTCATTTTAGCCATTTTCCAGGTATCGGCATTTGATTCCTGACCGTAAACAGCGATTTCTCCACGCTTTCCGCTATGAGCCTGAATAAATTTGGCGCTTTGTACAAACATACCGCCTGAGCCGCAGCAAGGGTCATACACACGGCAGTTCTTAAAAGGCTTTAAGATAGCAACTATCGTTTTAACAATACTTGCCGGAGTATAGAATTCGCCGCCCTTAACACCCTCATAGGCTGCAAACTGCTGGATGCAATATTCATAAGTTCTTCCGAGTAGGTCTTTACTATCTTCTGTATCGTCCATATCCATATTTGTAAACAAGTCAACAACATCACCCAATACTCGCTTCTCCAGATCGGGACTTGCATAGTTTTTCGGCAATACATTTTTAAGCGATGTATTTTCTTTTTCTATTGCTCTCATTGCATCATCAATGACTGTTCCGATTTCAGGCGTATGAGCAGCAGAAGCAATTTTACTCCAGCGAGCATCCTCAGGTACAAAGAATATATTTTCTTCAGAGTATGCGTCTCTGTCATCTTCAAAACCGTCACCCTCGGCAACAAGCTGCTGATAACGTTTTTCAAATGCACTTGAAATATAGCGCAGGAAAATAAGTCCTACAATGACCTTTCTATATTCTGCAGCAGGAATATGTCCCCAAAGAACGCAGGCAGCATCCCAAATTTGTTTTTCAAATCCAATATTGGTATTGTTTTTGTCTGACATAATATTTACCTCATTGATTAAACGGTTTTTAGCAATAAATCTATATTTTAAGATAATTATACCATATTATCGGTACTAATTTCCACCGTAAACAGATTATTAAGTGTACAAAATATTATTAAACTTTTGTGCAATTATCATAATTATACCAGATATTATACAGAATAGCAATGTCATAGATAGTATCATAACGCCAACTGACCCGATTTTAGGACAGTTGGCTCTATGTATTGATATTTTTACACGGAAATTGTTGATTTTGGTGCGTTTATGCTGTATAATCAATTTAATGATAAAGTTATATACTATGAGTCTTTGAAATAAAAACGGAGATGATAATATGTCAAAAAGAAATACCGTAAAAATCACCTGCCCGAAGTGTAAAAAAGAAAGCGATTTTCTTATATGGGAAAGCATTAACATTCAGCTTGATCCTGAAATGAAAGAACGGATATTGAATGGAGAAGCGTTTCTGTTCAAGTGTCCAGACTGCGGTAATGAAGTTTATGTAAACTATCCTGTTCTTTATCATGATATGGAAAAGAAGATGATGATATATCTTCTGCCCGATGACGAAAAGGAAATAAAATCTGCTGCTAAGTTTATGTCTGAAATGAATAGTAAAAATGCAGAGTTGGATTTATCTTTTCTTGCCGATGACTATTCCAACCGCATCGTTACATCTTTGAGAGAGCTGCAGAAAAAAATATATATTTCCGATGCAGGCTATGATGACAGGATAATTGAAATAATGAAAATGCTTTACCTTGGAATGATGGCAGAGAAGACTCCCGATAAAAAGGTCGATGAAATACTGTTTGATTTTGGCAATAACGGAGAACATCAAATTATTTTTATTGAAGGCGAAAATGTGTTTGCATCTTCGCCGGTAAATGAAGAAGTTTATAATGATGTTCAGGATACTTTTATGGAAAGAATAGAGAATAATCCGAGTGAATACTTCATCTACGACTTTACGTGGGCAAGAAGCTTGCTTAAATAATGTAATATAAAACTGTTTGTATCAGATAGAATAATTATAATATAGAAGAAAAATCAAAAAAAACGAGGAGCAATATTGTTATGAAAAAGAAGGCAACACGAGAAGATCGTAAAAAGATATTTGAGGATACTTTGTTTTGGATTGAAAACGATACAACACTGAAACAGTCTGTTCAGCTCGCAAAAAAGGCTACGAAAGTGTATTATGAGGACGATTATCCCATCTTTGATAAAAATAACACCTGCGATATGAAGGTTGCAGTATCAAAAAACAGAAGCTTTGAAGCCGCTGTTCGGCTTTCTGAAAACTATCCGGGAAGGAAAATTGCAGTGCTGAATTTTGCTAATGCCTTTCACGCCGGTGGAGGGGTTACAAAAGGAGCAGGGGCTCAGGAGGAGTGCCTTTGCAGAACATCGACACTTTATCCGTTGATCTACAGGAGAACATTGCGAGATTCTTTTTATAAGCATCATCATGTTTTGAATACACCCAAAGCTTCGGATTCTCTTATTTATACAGAAGGCGTAATAATTTGCAAATCTGACGATGATTACCCGGAACGTTTGCCCAGAGAGCAGTGGAGAACCGTTGATGTAATAACTATGGCAGCACCGGATCTAAGGGATAAATCAAATATGTATGCAAGTATCGTGGGTAACGGCGTATATATGAATGATGCTGAATTGTTTGGATATCATGTAAAACGTGCAATACATATGTTGACAGTCGCAGCATCTCGAGGAGCGAAGATTCTTGTCCTCGGTGCATTCGGATGCGGAGCTTTTCAAAATGATCCTGCAGTTGTTGCACAGGCGTATAAGACTGCGTTATCGGTATTTCCTAAAGTTTTTGAGCATGTTGAGTTTGCGGTTTATTGTACGGCTGATCATATGGAGAATTACGAGGAATTCTCAAAAGTGTTTGCAGATTATGGGTATGAGGAGTTATAAAAATGGATTTTGAAATAGTTAGAGCAAATATTATAAATGTAGCTGTTGATGCCGTTGTAGTTCCTGCAAATGAGAAATTGAAAGAGGGAGTATTACCATAAGTAAGAGTAATTAAGTGGAGTTTGATTATGTTATACTTGTCTGATTTTTCATTTCCTACCAAGGAAACCGAAACTGATTATCATTTAGAAATTAGGAAAACTTAATAATGGAAACATCGGGGGGAACGGCAAGTACTATACATTTCCATACTATGTGATATCTTATTAAAGAAGTGGTTGTAATAAGACGTTAAGTTTACATGATGAGTTGGAAATTCTAATATAAACCGGATTTGAGAATAGTACATAAGATTTTTCAAAGAAGAATGAATGGGCAAAATTAGTCAAGTACGATTTGCATAATCGTACTTGACTAAACCTATAATATATGGTATAATACTGTAAAGTAACTTTAGATAGAGGTGTTGTAATGTTTATCGGCAGAGAAAAAGAATTGAAGGTACTAAACAACCTTTACACATCGGATAAATTTGAATTTGCTGTTATATACGGTCGCCGCCGAGTGGGGAAAACAGCACTTATCAACGAGTTTATAGGTGATAAAAAGTCCATATATTTTATGGGGGTGGAAAGCAATTCAAAGCAAAATCTTGAAAATTTCAGCAAAAGCATTATTGAATACAGCAGTGGAATTGTCGCCGATACGTCGTTCCGATCCTTTCAGGATGCGCTTGAATATGTGTTTGAGCTGTCGAAAAATGAACGCCTGATACTTGTAATTGACGAGTATCCCTATGTTGCACGTTCTTCAAAAAGTCTTGCGTCTACACTTCAGATGCTGATCGACAAATATAAGGATACATCAAAAATGATGCTGATTCTCTGCGGCTCGTCAATGTCATATATGGAGGATAATGTACTTGCTTACAAGGCACCTTTGTATGGCAGGCGTACTGCACAGATGAAAATTCTCCCCTTTGATTTTGAGGAAACCTGCCGTTATTTCAAAAACTTTTCCGCAGAAGACAAGGCTTTGATATACGGAATTGTGGGCGGAACGCCGCAGTATTTGCTGCAGATAAATGACAAATTGAGCATAGAAGATAACATCAAAAACACATATCTGAATCCTACATCATTTCTTTTTGAGGAACCTACCAATCTGTTGAAGCAGGAAGTTCGTGAGCCTGCGATTTACACAGCTATCATTACTGCTATTGCAACTGGTGCTTCACGAATGTCGGAGATATCAACAAAAGTTGGCGAGGATACCAATGTATGCACATCATACATCAAAAATCTTATGAACCTCGGTATTGTGCAGAAGGAAAATCCGTATGGAGAAAAGAATTCACGCAAGTCGATTTATTATATCGAGGACAATATGTTCCGTTTCTGGTATCGGTTTGTACTTGAAAATAACTCAGTTATTGTCCGTGGTGCGGCTGATCGTGTTTATAAGCGAATTGAACCATATCTGTCAAATTATATGGGCAAGGTTTTTGAGGATATATGTACACAATATCTTTGGAAGCTGCTTCTTGACGGCAGATGTCCCGTGGAGTTCAATTCTCTCGGACGCTGGTGGGGAACTGATCCTGTGGAAAAGAAACAGACGGAGATCGACATTATGGGTGAGCAGGACAAGGATACAGCTCTTTTCGGTGAGTGCAAATGGACAAATGAAAAGATTGACCTCGGTGTGCTTGATACACTTGTAAAGCGAAGCAGACTGTTTTCCTATACAAACGTGCATTATTATCTTTTCTCAAAGTCCGGATTTACAAAAGGCTGTTCGGATAAGGCGAAAGAGATGGGGAATGTTACTTTAGTCAGTTATGCAGAGCTCGCAGGGGAGTGACAATTGCTGAAATTGGCAGTCATGGATTTCGATTTACAGAGTTTAGAATATACAGATTTATATTTATACTCATAGAGGTGAGAATATGGACACACTGATATTGAATGGACTGCCTGACCAAAACGATCGTTTTATAGTCGATTTTCTGACAAAACGACTGAACGGTTCGTATAAGATTATAAACTTTTATTATCCGGATATGTTTGTGGACGATATGGTTATTAATGAATATGTAAAAAGCTGCGATGCGGTTATTATTATCTCGCCAATTGTTTTCGGAACTTTATCCGGAGAAATTATTGATTTTGCGGCGAAGTATATTGGTCTGACTGAAAAGCTTTGCCAAAAGCATGGAGCGGCAATTATTGTTGATCACAATAGCAGTAATGACGATAGGGATAACGTTGGCAGAATTATTAAGCGAATAATGGATTGTTTAAATACTGACGAAAATATCACATATATCGTTGTTAACAGAGAGAATCATGCTCCTATTCAGCAGGTTGCAAATTGGATAAATTCTAAATCGGATATCGAAAAAGCTGATAAAGTTCCTGACGCTTCGGTAAATAAATTCAGTTCACCCATGGAAAAGATAAAACTATTCCGTTCGCTGTTCAAGGGCAGGGAAAACATTTATGCTCTTAGGTGGCATAATGTTAAAACGGGTAAAAGCGGATATTCTCCCGTATGCTCAAACAAATGGACTCCGGGTGTATGCAATATGCAGACGGTGAAATGTGCTGACTGCAAGTACCGCAGTTTTGCTCACCTTGATGACAAAGCAATTCATGCACATCTCAGCGGCAAGGACAAATTATGCCGTGATGTTATCGGAATATATCCTATGCTGCCCGATGAAACGACAAATTTGTTGGTGCTTGACTTTGACGACGGAGATTGGAAAAGTGACGCAGCTGCGGTTCGTTCGGTTTGTAAAGAACTTGGAATTCCGTGCTGTGTTGAGCGTTCACGTTCGGGCAAAGGAGCGCATCTTTGGATATTCTTTGAAAAGTCTGTTTCAGCGGCATTGGCACGAAAGCTTGGCAGCGGAATTCTTACAGAAGCAATGAAAAAATGTCACACTATCGGCTTTTCTTCGTATGACAGAATGTTCCCAAACCAAGATACCATGCCTTCGGGCGGATTCGGAAACCTTATTGCATTACCACTTCAAAAGCAGGCTGTGATTCACGGCAATTCGGTTTTTGTTGATGAAAATTTTCAGACTTATCCCGATCAATGGGCATATTTGTCCTGCGCAGAGAAAATATCGGAGGAAACGCTGAAAAACCTGATAAGCAAGCTTTGTATAAAGTCGGAGCTGGGTGAATTATATTCGGAAGAAAGCGAACAGATCGAATTTGAAGAAGTATCGGGGAAAATGTTTCCAAGCAGCTTGAATATTATCGTTTCGAATATGCTTTTTATTGATAAAAACGGAATTTCTCAAAATGGACTTAACAGAATAAAACGACTTGCAAGCTTTAAAAATCCCGAATTTTATAAAGCGCAGGCAATGAGAATGTCAACCTACGGCAAGCCGAGGATAATTTCACTTGCAGACGAAAACGAGAAATATATAATGATTCCAAGAGGCTGCAGAAAATCACTTGATGAGCTTCTGACTGAAAACAACTGCACGGCAAGCTATGAGGACAAAACCGAAAAGGGCAGAAGCATTGATGTGAAATTCAATGGTGAACTGCGTAATGATCAGCAGGCAGCTGTTTCGGCATTGATGAAGTATGATAACGGAGTAATTGCGGCGACAACTGCTTTTGGAAAAACAGTAACAGCTATCGGACTTATTGCAAAACGCAAGGTCAATACGCTTATTCTTGTTCATACGCAGGCACTTTTGCAGCAATGGAAAAAGGCTCTTGAACAGTTTCTTTTCATAAATGAATTATTGCCCGATTCTCCGCAAAAGAGAGGAAGAAAAAAGCAGATCTCGGCTGTTGGTCAGCTTGGCGGCTCAAAGAATACTTTAGCAGGAATAGTTGATATTGCGGTTATTCAATCGCTGTACAATGACGGTGAGGTCAAGTCGATAATAAATAATTACGGAATGATAATCGTTGATGAATGTCACCATATTTCCGCATTCAGCTTTGAATCGGTTCTTCGTGCAGCGAAAGCAAAATATGTCTACGGACTTACAGCTACTCCGAAGCGTTCTGACGGACATCAGCCTATTATTTTTATGCAATGCGGTCCTATCAGATATTCTGCCGACGCAAAAGCTTATGCGGAAAAGCACAGCTTCAAGCATATTCTTGTGCCGAGATTTACAAAATTCAGATGTTCGGAAGCCGATCAAAAGCTTACGATCACAGATATTTACAAAGGACTTACCGAAAGTGAATACAGAAACAAGCTTATTGTAAATGATGTAATTTCTGCGATACAAAGCGGTCGAACTCCGATTATCATATCCGAAAGAATGTCGCATATCCGTGTTCTTTCCGAAATGCTTGCGGATTCGGCGGATAATATTATCATATTGAGCGGTCAGGGCACGGCAAAAGCCAAGAATGAGCTTATTCAGCAAATTCAGAATATTCCAGCCGCTGAAACACTTATCATTCTTGCGACAGGAAAATATGTCGGCGAAGGTTTTGACTGTCCGAGATTGGATACATTATTTCTTGCAATGCCTATCTCTTGGGATGGTACACTTGCGCAGTACGCAGGTCGTCTTCACAGAGAATATGACGGAAAGAGCGAGGTAATGATCTTTGACTATGTTGATATAAATGTTCCAATGCTTGAAAATATGTATAAAAAGCGGCTGCGCGGATATGCAAAGCTTGGTTATGCTCCTCGTGAAATTGTTGAAGACAGCTTCAGGACAATTTACGGCAATGATTATGAAAACGACTTGTATCGTGATATTGCCGCGGCAAAGAAAACGGTGATCGCAGCAGGCGCGTACATTTCATCAAGAAGCCTTAATTTGCTGATAAGATATGCAGAGCAAACTATGGCGAACGGAGTAAAATTCAGAGTCATAACAAAGAAAAATAACAGCGTTTACAACGAAAAGATCGAAAGGCTGCTGACATTTCACGGTGTAGATCACACGCTTAAAAACAAGCTCAACAGCAGTTTTGTAGTCATTGACGGCAAGACAGTTTGGTATTCGACAGATGAACTGTTCAATTACAATACGGAATGTTGTGTATTGAGGATTGAGGATGAGGTTTTGGCAGGGGAGTTGGGGGAGTATCCTCATTAATACTTGACTTTCGTAAAGATCAATTGTCCTTATTATCCTCTTCATTATCAGAATATCAAAAACAAAAGTATATTTCGACGATATCGATAATAAAACGTCGAAAGTTTCGATAAAATTTCATCGAAAGATTTGATGATGATTTACCTATGTGCAGCAATATAATTGAAGCACTTAAAGAAAACCCTCTTTCCAAAAATGAACTTGCGAAGGCGTTGGGGTACAAGGGAATATCCGCAAAACTTACCGCCGAGGTTGACAGAATGCTTGCGGAAAAACTTATTGTTAAGGTTATGGACGGGAACAGGGTCAAGCTCGGACTTGAGAACGTTGATTATGGTGACAGGAAATAAAAAATTGTGATACGAATGAGCCGATATATCTGCTTATGATAGAAAATAAACTGCCCTCGGTAAAGCAATATTTCACATACTTTACCGAGGGCATTATGTATATCTTATCGCTGCACGATAGTGAAAAATAACTGATTTCAACAAAGTTGGCAATTACCATTAAAGTTGCCGACTTTTTGCTTTGTTAGGAACAAGAGTAAACAACTGTGGGGAAATTTTTTTGATGCGAATTTTGTGAAATATATATACATAACAGCAAGAATTTTGTGAAAACACTTCTTGATAATCCAAGAATAATGTGATATAATAAGTATTGGGTGATGATATGAAGCTTCTGAAAAGAAAAATTGACAGTTTCCTTGAAGAATGGAAGGCTGATCCTGAAAGACTTCCGCTTATTGTAAAAGGCGCACGTCAGATCGGAAAAACCGAATCAATACGATTTTTTGCAAACAAGAATTACAAAAACGTGATCGAGATCAACTTTGTGCTGCGTAAAGAGTTCTGCGACATCTTTGATAACGGATTTGATACCGATACTATCATAAAAAATATCTCTCTGCGAAATCCTGAACTCGAGTTTACGGAAGGGGATACGCTGATATTTTTTGATGAGCTGCAGGCGTGTCCGAACTGCGCCACAAGTTTGAAATTTTTCAAGCAAGACGGTCGTTACGATGTTATCTGCTCCGGTTCGCTTATGGGTATCAGCTATAAACAGATCGAATCAAACAGCGTGGGATATAAAGAAGACTATGAAATGCATTCAATGGATTTTGAAGAATTTTTGTGGGCAAAGGGATATAAGCAGGAACATATAGATGATCTGTTTTGTCACATGTTTGATATGAAGCCGTTCTCCGAGCTGGAAATGAGCGTAATGATTGATAATTTCAATGAATATATGATCATTGGAGGAATGCCTGCCATAGTAAACTCCTTTGTGACAAAGAAAAACTACAGCGGTACTCTGAAAATGCAGAAGCAGATACTTCTTGATTATGAAGAGGATAT
>JBJFFR010000122.1:0-1934 GCA_051891935.1 Oscillospiraceae bacterium | reverse complement strand
CACGAACGCAGAAAGCACCGCACATTTGACGAGAAACTGAAAAATGCGCCGAAAACTGTCATCATTCACGAGCTTACCGAGGAAGAAAAAATATGTCCGAAATGCAGCTCACAGATGACAGTTATCGGATATGACAGCTTCATTCAGGTGGAGTATATCCCCGCCCGCATAGAGGTGCAGGAGCACAGAAAAGAAAAAGCAGTCTGCCGCAGATGCAGTAAGAATGACGAAGAGGGTGTTTTCAGCACAGCCAAAGCACCCGAGCCTCTTATTGAACGAAGCTTTGTCACACCGTCGCTGCTCTCGTATATCGTTAACGAAAAATATGTGAAAGCAGTACCGCTGTATCGTCTTGAGAAAGATTTCAGGTATTGGGGGATAAATATCTCACGCCAGACAATGGATAATTTCGTTATGGCAGCAGCGGAAATGCTTATGCCGCTGTATGAGCTTATGCATAAAATTATGGTGAAGCTGGACATTCTTCATGCAGATGAAACTCCCACGCAGGTAAATCGTGTAAAGGACAGGCATAAGCCTGTCAAGGGATATATGTGGGTGTACCGTTCGGGAAGATATTCGGCTATTCCTATCGTGCTGTATGAGTACAGAAACGGACGAAAGGGAGAATATCCGAGAAATTTCCTGAAAGGTTTTTCGGGATATCTTCACTGCGATGGGCTGCGGCAGTACGACGAGGTGATTTGCACCATAAGAGTTGGCTGCTGGGCACATCTTCGGAGATATTTTCTGAATGCCGTGAACATTCAGCATGACAAAAAGGACTTTTCTACAACAGCGGGACAGGGATTTATGATGATAAATGAAATATTCCGCATTGAAGGCAGAGACCCCGAAAAGCCTTATGAAAAGTCCTCATATGAGCTTTCTGAAATTGCAGAAATTCGGAAGAACAAAACGAAAAAACTTGCGGAAAGATTTTTTGAATGGTGTGCAGAGCAGCCTATTTCAAAAGACCTTACCGGCAGGGCGATCACCTATGCCCTGGGACAGAAAAAGTCGCTGATGAATGTATTTCTTGACCCCAGGCTTGAGCTTACCAACAATGCTGCGGAGCGTGCGGTAAAGCCTGTGGTCATCGGCAGAAAAAACTGGCTTTTTGCTCATTGCGAGCGTGGCGCAGAGGCTAATGCGATCCTTTACTCGATAATTGAAACTGCAAAGGAAAATATGCTTAAACCTTTTGAATACATAAAGTGGGTGCTGGAATGTCTGCGCAGCATGAGCTTTAACAGCTTTGAGGATTTTTTGCCTTGGAACAAAAATTTACCAAAAGAATTAAGATTGGAGAGTTGAAGATGGCAAGAGCAAAAAGAAAAACAAACATAAGATGGATGATGAGATTCATAAAAGAGATCATTGACGGCGAGTCTGACCGCCTGAATTTTGATCTTGATTTCAACTATCATCTCATTCAGCGTTATGATAAGATGTATGATGAAGATCCTGAAGCTGCGGAAGTTTTTGCTGAACGTGTCGGTGATCTCTGCGACAGGACAGATGAATTTTCCGATGATGAACTTCGTGACGAATTGATGGATGCTTATGAGCTTATTGAAGATATTCTAAACGGTGTTGCGTACTGACTTCTGGGCGCTTTTTATTTATCCAACCACTGCCAAACGGCGGTGGTTGGTTTTGTATATAGGGCGAATTTTGACGGTTACACACAAAACAACGAAAAAGCCCGTAGATACGTCATCTACGGGCTTTCGATTTCTGGCTCCCCAAGCTGGACTCGAACCAGCGACATCATGATTAACAGTCATGCGCTCTACCGACTGAGCTATTGAGGAATAAAATAAATTTAGAAAAGGTAAAAGTAAACAGATAATGCCGGCGCAGCCCTATTTTCCCGAGACGTCGCCATCTAAGTATCTTCGGCGTGTATGAGCTTAACTTCTGTGTTCGGA
>JBJFFR010000121.1:0-10512 GCA_051891935.1 Oscillospiraceae bacterium | reverse complement strand
TTGGATTATTATATCCGAGTATTTGTCTATAGGTTGGTTTGGAATTAGTATTATACAACAGTTCATTTAATAAATCAATCAGAATTGAAATTTATATTGTTGTTCATACAGCGTTGAAGCATAAATGTACTCACTTCGTTCGTACATTTATGCTTCAAGGATAGTATGTTTTAGGAAAATAAAAACAAGCGCAATTCAACTTTATGGTTCAACGAGTTTTGATAGTCAATTTCGGTTTACCTTTTGTGATTGAATTGCGCTTTTTAATTTGTTAGTCTTTCGGTTTAACGCTAAATGTTTTTTACTTTAATTTAGGGAGTTTCGCCGTCTGCGGACGGCGACAAGGGGCTTCTCGCCCCCTTGACCCCTCGCCAGCTGACCCAGCTGGACCGGCAGTTGCTTCGCAAATAATTACGCATTACGCATTACGAATTACGCATTAGGTTTACGCTTTCTTTGCGCCTTCCCAGTCTTTGAGGAATCTTTCGATACCGATATCTGTAAGAGGATGCTTTACCATCTGTCTGATTACGTTTGCAGGAACGGTTGCAATGTCGCAGCCAAGTCTTGCGCAAGCTGTAACGTGGATAGGATTTCTGATAGAAGCTGCGATGATCTCTGTCTTGATGCCCTGTGCCTGGAAGATATCAACGATCTCTTCGATGAGGTTCATTCCTTCCATGCCGATATCGTCAAGTCTGCCGAGGAACGGAGAAACGTATGTAGCGCCTGCGTTTGCTGCGAGCATAGCCTGTGCAGCGGAGAAAATGAGGGTTACGTTTGTCTTGATGCCCTTTGCGGTGAGGATCTTACAAGCCTTGAGGCCTTCTTCGCACATAGGGAGCTTGATAACGATGTTCTTGTGGATAGCTGCGAGCGGAAGTGCTTCTTCAACCATCTTGTCTGCTTCAAGGGAGATCACCTCTGCGGAGATAGGTCCGTCAACGATAGTTGTGATCTCCTTTACAACTTCCTCAAAAACTCTGCCTTCCTTTGCGATAAGGGAGGGGTTTGTGGTAACGCCGCAGATAACTCCGAGGTCGTTTGCCCATCTGATGTCGTTTACATTAGCGGTATCAATAAAAAGTTTCATAATATATTTTCCTTTCTTTAAGGAGATACCGTCAGCTTTCGTCCCTGCCTGCGATCACAAAGCTGTCAAAGAGCCTGTTGTATCGTAAATTCCCCTCGGGGATACGAACAAAGCCTGCCCTCATCGAAACCTCGAATTCGCTGCCGCCCGAGCTGACTGTACCACCGTTTAAGCTTAAAATTTTCTCCGCGGCGTTCTGTGCGTCCTTGATATCGGAATAGTTCGTTATCAGCACGAACTCATCGCCGCCTATTCTTATCGGAAGCATATCCTCCTCCGCATTTTCGTCAATTCTGCGAAGGCACTCCGCAATAGCGATATCACCTGCGGATCTGCCGTAAACATCGTTTATGTACATAAGATGCACCATATCGAAGCATACAGCATATTTTCCGCCGTGTTCCGTTATAAAATCATAAAGATGCGAAATATCGAACTTTTTCTTGCTTGTCATAACAATATTCCCCTTTTCATCGCATACCTGCACATACTCGTCAAGCTTCGGGAAAATATCGGAAAATCTCCGCTTTTTGCGGAATTCGGAAGGTGTTACGCCCCAAAGCCGCACAAATGCACGGGTAAAGACCTCGTGAGAATTATAGCCGTATTTAAGGGCAATTTCAAGGATAGAGCTGTCGCAGCCGAGCAGTTCTTTTGCCGCAGCGGTCAGCTTTCGCCTTGAAATATAGTCGCTCACACCTATGTTAAAGGTGTGGCGGAACATTTTCTGAACGTTCGACAGTGAGTAGCCGCATTGCTTTGCGCAGCGCTCCGCTGTAATATTTCCCGTCAGATTTTCCTCGATAAATTCAAGTACCGCAGATAATATTTCAAAATTATTCATAGGTTTTCCTCGATAACGTTATCTGTGAAATTCTTCACTATCAATATAATAACATTTCAAAGGGAAATATTCTTGATGTTTTGGGGAAAGTTCGGTCAATTAAAGTTCGGCAAGCTTTGCGCACTTGTCCTTTACAGCAGGATAGATCTCATCGTAAAGTGCGAAATACTTGTCGTAAACTTCGGAGTTCTCCTTGATAGGCTGCTGAACCTTGTCAACGCCTACGATAGCCTTGCAAGCCTCGGGAACAGTCTTGTAAATTCCTGCACCGACCATTGCAAGTATCGCAACGCCGAGAGCAGGTCCTTCCGATGAAGAAGCTGTCTTAACGGGGCATTTGTAAAGGTCTGCGAGCATCTGACGCCAGATAGGTGATTTTCCGCCGCCGCCGCAAGCCATCATATCGGAAACGTTGATTCCCATTTCCTTGCATATCTCAACGCAGTCACGGAGCGAGTAGGAAACGCCCTCCATAACTGCTCTCATCATATCGCGCTTTGTGTGCATAGCGGAAAGTCCGAAGAACATTCCTCTTGCATTCGGGTCAAGGTGCGGAGTTCTTTCGCCCATAAGGTAGGGGAGATAGATAAGGCGGTTTGAGCCTACGGGAACGTTCTCAACTTCTTGGTTCATAAGAACGTACTCGTCAACGCCCATGCCCTTTGCAGTGTCCTTTTCAGCCTGGCAGAAGTTATCTCTGAACCACTTTAGGGAAAGACCTGCGCCCTGGGTAACGCCCATTATGTGCCAGCAGCCAGGAACAGCTGCGCAGCAGGTATGTACTCTGCCCTTCGGGTCGATAGAAATGCTCGATGTATGAGCGAAAACAACGCCGCTTGTGCCGATAGTTGTGAACGCTTTTCCGTCCTCGACAACGCCTGTGCCGACTGCGGCAGCTGCATTGTCGCCTGCGCCGCCGACTACGATAGTACCCTCTTTAAGTCCCGTGAGAGCGGCAGCCTCGGCTGTGATCTTGCCCGTAACTTCGCAGGATTCGTAAACCTTTGCAAGCATAGACATATCAATGTCAAGCTTTTCGCATATCTCCTTGCTCCAGCAGCGGTTGGGAACGTCAAGAAGCTGCATACCCGAAGCGTCGGAAACCTCTGTTGCGAATTCGCCCGTGAGCTTGTAGCGGATATAATCCTTCGGAAGAAGGATGTGACGGCATTTTTTGTAGTTTTCGGGTTCGTTGTTCCTTACCCAAAGTATCTTTGCAGCCGTCCAGCCTGTGAGTGCAGGGTTTGCGGTGATTTCGATAAGCTTTTCTCTGCCGACCTTTTCGTTCATCTCGTCAACTTCTTTAGCTGTACGCTGGTCGCACCAGATGATCGAACGGCGGATAACGTTTCCGTTTTCGTCAAGCATAACAAGACCGTGCATCTGTCCCGAAAGACCGACACCGACGATATCGGCGCTGTCTACGCCGCTTGCTTCAACAACAGCCTTAGCCGTTCCTATTGCAGCGTTGTACCAGTCCTCGGGGTCCTGCTCTGCGTAGCCGTTTTTCGGCTGATACATAGGATATTCGATCGTTTTGGAAGCAACGACTGTGCCCTTTTCATCGAAAAGAACGGTTTTTGTGCCGCTTGTTCCAAGGTCGATACCGATTACATATTTCATTGGCATTATCCTTTCATATAGTTTCATTAATAAATACAGCATAAGCCCCTGCGTATGTGCAGGGGCATTTTTATACTATTAGAGTGTGAAAAGTACGTTGTTAACGATAGCTTCGAGCATTTCCTGTCTGCCGCTGCCGAGGGAAGCGGTAACTTCGCCCTTTTCAAGAGCATACTTTTCAAGATCAGCCATGCCGACCTTGCCTGCGATGATATCTGCGCCGATGCCTGTATTCCAAGAAGCATAACGGTCGTCAACGAACTTGTCAAGTCTGCCGTCAGCGATAAGAGCCTTTGCAGCCTTGAAGCCGAGTGCAAATGTATCCATACCTGCTATGTAGCTGTGGAAGATATCCTCGGGAGTGAACGAACCTCTGCGAGCCTTTGCGTCAAAGTTAAGACCGCCGTTTGTGAAGCCGCCTGCCTTGATTACTTCGTACATACAGAATGTAGCGTCATAAATGTTTGTGGGGAACTGGTCTGTATCCCAGCCGAGGAGCGGATCGCCCTGGTTAGCGTCGATAGAACCGAATACACCGTTATCTCTTGCAACGCGGAGTTCGTGCTGGAAGGTGTGCTGTGCAAGTGTAGCGTGGTTAGCTTCGATGTTCATCTTGAAATCCTTGTCAAGACCGTACTTGCGGAGGAATCCGAGAACTGTTGCTGTATCGAAGTCATACTGGTGCTTTGTTGGCTCCTTCGGCTTGGGTTCGATGTAGAAATCGCCCTTGTAGCCGATAGAACGTGCATATTCAACAGCCATCTTCATAAGACGAGCCATGTTGTCAAGTTCAAGACCCATATTTGTGTTAAGGAGTGTTTCATAGCCTTCTCTGCCGCCCCAGAAAACGTAGCCCTGACCGCCAAGCTTAACAGTAGCGTCGATAGCCTTCTTTATCTGTGCTGCAGCGTATGCGAAAACGTCAGCGGAAGGCGATGTGCCTGCGCCGTGCATATATCTTGGGTGATCAAAGCACTTTGCTGTGCCCCAGAGGAGCTTCTTGGAAGGGTTATTCTTCATCATTTCAGCAACATAGTCAACGATCTCGTCGAATTTTGCGTTTGTTTCAGCGAGTGAGCCGTACTCGGGGGAGAGATCACGGTCATGCCAGCAGAAATAGTCGATGGAAAGCTTATCCATGATCTCGAAAGCAGCGTTGACCTTTGCCTTTGCTCTTGCAACGCTGTCGTTTTCGCCCCATGTCTTGTCAGCTGTGCCGCAGCCGAACATATCGGTGCCGTCGCCGCCCATTGTGTGCCACCAGGAAAGTGCAAACTTAAGGTGCTCTCTCATTGGCTTGCCGTCAACGATCTCATCGGGGTTATAATACTTGAATGCGAGGGGATTTGTGCTGTTTTTGCCCTCATAGGGGATCTTGCCGATTCCTTTGAAAAATTCGCTCATTTTCATTTCCTCCCAAAAATTGAATGTATTTTTTATTTAGGAATAGTTATTCTATTACAATATATTTTACATTGTAATCGTTTTACTGTCAAGGGGGTTTTGTAAAAATTATATAAAATTTTCCGAGAATTTTTTGGTGAAAGAAACTTATTTAATGCGTAATTCTATAAATCAGTGGAATGTTTTTGCTGCAAAAAAGCAGGGGCAAAGCCTGTTATTTTGACGAAAGCACCGCAACCAGCAGCTCGGGAGGGTTGAAAAGCCTTATCCGTCCAAGTCCTCGGCTGACCGCCATGCGCTTGTCGCCAAGTCTGTAAATGCCCTCGTAATATTTAGGGCGGGGTTTCAGCTCTGGGGAGAAAAGACCTCCGACTATCGGCAAACGCACCGAACCGCCGTGGATATGGCCGCCGAACGTTACATCTGCACCCCACTCGGCGTAAACGTCAAAGTCGAGCGGATTATGTGCAAGAAGTATCGTAAAGCCGTTCGGCTTTTTGCCGCAGAGCCGTTCCATTTCGTCAAGGGTGAAGTGCTCCCAATTGCGTTTGTATTCCCTTACGCCTCGGTAAAACTTCGCTTCGTAGGAAACTCCGCAGAGGTTGAGTTCATCTCCGCCTTTTAATATGGTATAACAGGCATTGTCAAGGCAGACTGCTCCTGCGGCTTTCATCTGTTCG
Organism: Oscillospiraceae bacterium; assembly: GCA_051891935.1. GTDB lineage: Bacteria > Bacillota > Clostridia > Oscillospirales > Ruminococcaceae > UMGS363. The sequence continues at coordinate 4,868 of JBJFFR010000121.1, read as the reverse complement.
GCTGTCTTTTTGAAAAGTTCCTCCGACATATCGGAGAACTCGTGGTTCCCGTTGACATAAAAGGTAGGGTATTTTTCCGCAAGAGAACGTGTAAGGCCTATGAAGTCCTCTCTGTTCACGGCGCTGTGGCTTATCATATCGCCCGTCATAACAACAATATCGGGCGTCTGCTTTTGGACAAGCTCAAAAAGCTCGCAGCCGTTTTCGCCGTACTTTTTATTATGGAGATCGGAAAGATGCGCTATTTTCAGTCCTTCAAACGCAGGCGGAAGCGTGTTGACATGGATAGTGAAGCTGCCAACTTCAAGCGCTGACATTTTTCTTATTGCGCTCGGCATAAATTCACCCACAAGCGCCGATCTGACGATTTCGGAACGAATACCCAATTTTTTGCCCTCTTTCTGCAAAAAAACTTATATACAAACCGCCGGACACCGAAAAAGGTCAATTTCTGCGTCCAATCGACTTTTTTCGGCATTCGGCGGAATGTCAGGACTCAATCTGCGATGCCCTTTATTACTTTTCGTGCTTTATTTACGATGCACTTATCGTTTTCGTAGGTCAGCACCGAATCGGCGCAGCCTGCATCGACCCATTTGATCTCTGCGATCTCCGATTCCTGTCTTACATAATCGAAGTTCTTCGCCTTTGCGATAAAGTAGACAACGACCTTCTGTGAATCCTTTCGGGGGTTATATGTGACCGTTTCACGGAAGGTCGGGTCGATGATAACATCAATTCCCGTTTCCTCTTTTATCTCGCGAAGGGCGGTTTCGACCTCGGTCTCGCCGGGTTCGACATGACCCTTCGGGAAAGACCAATGGCCGCTGTTGACGTGCTTTATCAGCAGTATCTCGAGGTTGCCGTGGTACTTGCGGTAAACGATCGCACCGCATGACTTTTCGTGTAGCATAAGCCGTTTTTCCTTTCAGAGCAGACGAATCTGCATCGGATTTGTATGTTCTTTATAATTATAACACAAAAAGTTGCGTTTGTCTTGCATTTTTCAAAAAAAACATAAAATTTTAATCAAATTTTTATTGATTGTGGTCACTTTTCACAAGTTTTTATTAAATTATACAAAAATAGTCTTGCGTTTATGTGCAGATTGATTATTTTGATAAAAAATAATCCCCCTCTGCACAAGACAAAGGGGGAATATTAAATCAGTTCAAGTTTAACTTAGTTGAGTTCAGCGAAGTACTTGATTGTTCTAACCATCTGGGATGTGTAGGAGTTCTCGTTGTCGTACCAAGAAACTACCTGTACTTCGAAGAGGTCGTCAGCGATCTTTGCTACCATTGTCTGTGTAGCATCGAAGAGGGAACCGTACTTCATGCCGATAACGTCGGAAGAAACGATCTGATCCTCGTTGTAGCCGAAGGACTCGGAAGCAGCAGCCTTCATAGCAGCGTTGATGCCTTCCTTTGTAACGTCTGCGCCCTTAACAACAGCTGTAAGGATAGTTGTGGAACCTGTAGTAACAGGAACACGCTGTGCAGAACCGATGAGCTTGCCGTTGAGTTCAGGAATTACAAGGCCGATTGCCTTTGCAGCACCTGTGGAGTTAGGAACGATGTTAGCAGCGCCTGCTCTTGCTCTTCTGAGGTCGCCCTTTCTGTGAGGACCGTCGAGGATCATCTGGTCGCCTGTGTAAGCGTGGATTGTGCTCATGATACCGGACTGGATAGGAGCATAATCGTTAAGAGCCTTAGCCATAGGAGCGAGGCAGTTTGTTGTGCAGGATGCAGCGGAGATGATCTTGTCATCAGCTATAAGAGTCTTTTCATTTACAGAGTAAACGATTGTCTTGAGGTCGTTGCCTGCGGGAGCGGAGATAACAACCTTCTTTGCGCCTGCGTCGATGTGAGCCTGAGCCTTGTCCTTGGAGCAGTAGAAACCTGTGCACTCGAGAACAACGTCAACACCGATCTCACCCCAAGGAAGCTCGTTAGCCTTAGCCATAGCGTAGATCTTGAGTGTCTTGCCGTCAACTGTGATTGTGCCTGCTTCGTCATCAGCGGAAACAGTGTGTGCATTTTCACCGATCTTGCCGCAGTAACCGCCCTGAGCTGTATCGTACTTGAGAAGCTGTGCGAGCATGGAAGGCTTTGTGAGGTCGTTGATAGCAACTACATCATAACCCTCTGCACCGAACATCTGTCTGAATGCGAGACGACCGATACGACCGAAACCATTGATTGCAACTTTAACTGACATAATAAATTTTCCTCCTAAAAAGAAATTTAAAATACGGCATTGGAAAAATATCCCTTTTGGGTTTTCTCCAAGCTTTATAAATCTATTTTACCTTATTTTTTTGAATTTGGCAATACCTTTTGACAAAAAAATAACATTTTTCAAAAACTTTTTTTGAAACGGCGGAAAAGCATTGACCCGGTTAGTCCAAAATGACCGAAAGATCACCGCCAATGTGACTATTTTGTGCCAATAAGACGAAAATATGATTAAATTTTCAGAAAAGCGATGCAGAAAATAAAAAACTGTGTTATAATAGTATAAATTGATTTTGGAGGACTGCCTGCGATATGGATAGTGCTGTACTTCTTGCCCTGCGTGAATTTTATGAACGTTCCGAGATACCGACTGCGATAGTTTCCGACGGCTGCCGTTTTGAAAACAGCCGCTTTGGGGAGCTTTTTCGGGGAAAGGCAGTATCGAAGGACGCTTTTGTCGGAAAAATGCTGAAAAAGGGCTGCGGCTATGAGCTTATCGGCGATATGATAGTGAGCGTGAATGTTATAAGCTATGACGGTGTTTCGGTCATTGAAATATTTGACAAAAGTCCTGTCGAAGCTGCAATGCGAAGCCCCGGCGTGAACAGATATCTTGTCTGCTTTTTCTCAAGGCTGCGCAGCTGTGTTCACAATATTTCCGTGATATCGGAGAAGCTTCCGGAAAAGCTTGCCGAATGTGAGAAAAAATATGACGGCATCGAGCAGACTCTCGGCAGTATAAACAGCAGTCTGAGGGAAATAATATCCTCCATTCTTGATCCGGAGCAGCTTATATATCTTATGGATGACAGCTGCACGGGAAGCGTTGTCAGCGTCAGCGATACGGTAAAGGAGCTTGCGCAGCAGTTTTCCGAATACCGAAAAGATATCAGCGTTAAAACAGATATCTGCGAAAATGCTGCGGCAAAGTTCAACAAGGATTCGTTCTGTGTGCTTCTTTCCGATATAACGCAGCTGATCTGCAGCGGAGAATACATACCGAACGGCATTGAGTTTTCCGTAAAAGAGGATGAAAGCGGCGTAAAGGTTCGCATTGCTGCCGACGCTTCGGGTAAAAGGCTGTCCGAGCTTGCGGCGGCAGGAGAGGGAAGCTTCTCGGAAGGCTTCTTTTTCGAGTATATTTCCGATCTTTTCTGCAAAAGGTTCAATTCCTCGGTAGAGAAAACGGGCGAATACGCATACGAGGTTTGTTTCCCGAGGCTTGCGGAAGGAGAGTTTGTTTTATCCGCTGCGCAGAATTTTGACGAGGGAAAGCAGCTGTTTCCGCCTATGGAAGTAAGATTTGCCGACAGGAGAGTTTATATTCCCGTCTGCTCATAAATCTATACATATATAAAAGAACAAAAAGGAGAACTTTGATATGAAGAAAAAAAGTGTTTTAAGGATCACAGCGGCGATCGCTGCATTTTGTATGGCTGCTGCAATGCTTGGCGGCTGTTCAAAGAAAAAAGAAAACGAAAATGACAGTACAGATACTTCTGCTTCTGCAGAAAGCTCGGTATCGGAGGAACAGACTGTCGCAACGCAGCGTCCCGTGGCAGAGGGCGATATTTATGCCATCAACAAGTTCAAGGTGAAGGATGTTCCCGAAAACTATGTTATGGCGGATAAATCCCAGTCCGATCTTGATCAGCATTTCCGCTATATAATTGATGACGGACACGCAATGATGGCTGTATATGCCGCAAACTATAAGGAGGATTACGGCACACTCAAGGATTTTTTCGGACGCATCTGTTTTTCTATGAATTTTAACAATGTTATGTTCAAGTGCGATACGGAGTTTTCTGAAGAAAAGTCGTTCAGCGTCGGCGGCTTTGAAGGATTATGGTGCGATTACACGATCACGCAGAATGCTTTTAAGGTCGATGAAAACGGCGAGTTTGTCAAGGATGAGAACGGTGATGACATCAAGATCCCGTCTGCGTGGTACACAGGAAGGCTTTACTGCTTCTTCTCCGACAAGGACGCATTCTATTTCACCGTAGAAGCTGAGCAGGATCACTGGGAGAATATTGTTGACGATTTTGAAACGAAGATACTTCCCAACATCTATATAGATGAAAATGCGGAGAATGATCCCATAACGGAAGAGGATACGGCAGAAACAGCAGTGGTTTCTTCGGATGTGACAGAAGCGCCTGCCGAATAAACGAACTGAAAATCGTGAAAAATAACGGTTGCATCTGCAATAAAATTGTGGTATAATCATATTATATTTATATAGGAAAAAGGCATATCGGTCAGAGTAGCTTTTGCTCGGGTAACAGAGAACGTCGGGTTGGTGGAACGGCGGCGAAGAGCGTCTGTGAAGTGCGGCCGCCGGCTCGGGTGGGGAAAATGCTTTTCGCTTTTTGCGTCAGGTACAAAGTATCCTCCTGCGTATGATCTGCGTTAAGGATAAAAAGACAGCCTTAATCGGGCTAATTGAAGTGGAACCGTGGCTAAAGCCGCCTTCAGGAACGAAAAATTCGCTCTTGAAGGCGTTTTGTTTTTTCAGAAGGCAATGTTACCTTTAATGTCTGCTTTTTATTAGGATTAATCGACAAATTGGAATTTACGGAGGCAATATACAATGAAAAAAGCATTACTTGTAATTGATATGCAGAA
>JBJFFR010000120.1:0-10705 GCA_051891935.1 Oscillospiraceae bacterium | reverse complement strand
AGGGATCAAACTTGATTTTAACGGTGAACTCTTCTACAAGATACTCAGCGAAGAAACAGGGATCGAAATCAAAAACGACAATGAGCTTATGCCGCTTCTTAAGGATCTGATCGCTATTAAAAAGAAATACGAAAAGATCGAAAATGCACTTAACGAGGTAGAAGCAACCGGGTATGGCATTGTTATGCCAGATATTGACGATCTTGCACTTGAAGAACCTGAAATCGTAAAACAAGGCGGCAAATATGGTGTTCGTCTTAAAGCATCTGCTCCTTCTATACACATGATGAAAGCTGATATCGTTACCGAAGTAAGTCCGATTGTCGGTTCGGAAAAACAATCGGAAGAACTTGTAATGTATCTTATGAATGAATTCAATGATGATCCCACAAAGATATGGAATTCAAATATCTTTGGTAAATCTCTCCATGATCTTGTAAATGAAGGACTGCATAACAAGCTATACAAAATGCCTGTTGATGCCCGTCTTAAGCTTCAGGAAACTCTTGAACGCATCATTAATGAAGGCTGCGGCGGACTTATCTGCTTTATCCTCTGATATCCTCCTTGTCTTTGTCATAAAAACAACACCCTTGCAATTTTCAACTGCAAGGGTGTTGTACTTTTTTATGTTATGATAACTTGTTTCCGCATTCTGCACAGAATTTTGCATTCGGACTTGTGATCTTTGCGCCGCACTGATCGCAGAAACGTGGTTTGGGTTCTTCGGAAACAGGCTTTTTCTCTGTTTCTTCAGGAGTTTCTTCAGCAGCAGGTACTTCCTCTGCATTTTCGACAGTTTCAGGTGTTTCACTGACTGCTTCAGCTGCAGGTTCAGCTTCAGCCTCCGTAACACTTGTACTTGGAACAGGAGCTTCGTTTGATGTTTCTTTAAAAATTGAAACAGGTATTTCCTGTGTTCTTTCCTTAACGGCATTTTCAAGAAGTTCCTTCATCTTTTCAGCAGAACGCTGATCTCTGATGTAGTTTACAAGGGCAGTCATAGCCTTTGCAGTACCATCGATCGTATTCTTATTGATAGCACAGCTGATCTCATTTGTATTTCCGTTTCTTTCGGTAACCACGATAGAAGTGCTTACAAATGATTTCTTTGCCTGGAACGAAACGATATCATCGATCTTTATACGATTGAAAACGCCCTTATTGATGAAATAGAAGTACTCTGTAGTAAGTGCAAATCCATTGTCACCCGAATTATCATGAAGGAATATAGGAAGCTCATATCTTCCGACAGAAATGTAATTCTTGCATGCCTCATCATATTTGGGGTAGAATAGATTGGAAAGGGTAGGAACGAGGAAGTTGGCTGTCGAAACATTGAACTCATCAATCTTCTGCTTAAGGAACATAATATAAGTTCTCTGTTCATTGTTTTTAAGCTCCATGATATGAGATTCGATCATATCAAGATATTTATTCTTAACTGTATCATCAAGAACCATTGTTCTGAGGCGAACAATAACATCAAGCGACTTCTTGGCGCTGAGAGTATTGATATTTCCGATAATGTCGGTAACTTCTTTTTCTGCAAGAGAAGAAAGACATTCATCGATCTTAACAATATACTTTGTTTTGAGCTCCAGAGGACATTTATATTCCTCAACCTTTGATTTAACCGCAACAAGCTCTTCCTTGGACATATTTTCAACGCCGTCCATGAGCTTTTCAATGTTTTCAATATGAAGTTCTTTTATCTTGTTTTCAAGCTTCTCGATGCGAGCTGTCTTCTTATCTTCAGCAAATTCACCGTTTCTGATCGTATCAAGTGCATAAACAGCCTTATCAACATCAATAGAATCTATATCTCCGATAATAGAATCAAGCTTTTCGTCTTCAAGAACAGAAGCTCTTGCGGATATCCTATTTACTCCGCGTTCAAAATTCTCAAGCGTAACTTCATTATTTGCAAGCTTATCGGAAAGATCTGATTTGAACTTTTCCAGCTCACTTTCGGACATATTGTCTACTGTATCGAGAAGCTCATTGTATTCAGCATTCTTGATATTTTCTATACATTCATCTATCTTTGAATAATAATCATCGCTGATAGCAACATAATCCTCATTTGCAGCAATATCGCTTCTGAGCTTTTCAAGCTGTTCGATATCCATTTTCTCAATATTGGAGCAAAGATCATCAAGTTCCTCGCGACGAAGTTCATCTTCACGTTCTGTAACCTTTTTAAGATAAACAGTTGTGATAGATTCATCGTATGTACCACCAAGAAGGACATCTTTAAGCTCGTTCAAAGCATCCTGATCCATCGAGAAGATGTACTTGCATCTTTCAGCAAGTTCAGAATTCTTCAGTTCAGCCTCACGGCGGTCGATCCTATCAAAGCACTTATCCTTAAGCTCTTTGTTATAATTCTTATCAGAGCTGCTGATTTTAGAGCGAAGCTCATCAAGCTGTTCCTGTTCCATATCTTCAATATTTTCACACATTGAAGTAAGCTCTTCGTCAACGAGAGTCTGTTCACGCTGGGAAACCTTTATCATATATGGAGCAATAAGCTCATCGCTGTAGCTCTTCTCGCTGAGTACGGATTTAATGCTTTCAAGCTCTTCTTCGGTTGCAAAATCAACATTTTCAAAAAGCTTCTCAACTTCATGATGCTCATAGTCAACAATAAGCCTGTCGATCTCTTCAATATAAGCACCGGTATATTTTTCGGGGAATTTTTCGCTTGAAAGCTTGAGCTTTGCATCGGTGAGCATATCAAGCGTAAATTCGTCCATACCGCTGCAGATAAGATCAATTTCAGCCTTGATCTTGTCATCTGCAAACTGTTCGATCCTGCGTGTATAGCTTTCAGCCATTACAGCAGGGTATCTGCCCGAATTAACACTCTGAAGGAAGGTAGAGATCTCGGCGGTATCCATTTCGTCAAGCTTTGCGATCCTTCTGTCAAGTTCTTCTGCAAATGCAATATCAAGATGATTATTGATATCGGGGAGCTTTGCGTTAATAACAGATTCAGCATAGTCGGATTTGAGAACATCCTCACGAAGCTTGAGGGTTTCGTCTGCATCAAGTGTAGCAAGACCAAGACAAAGCTGTTCAAGCATACTTTCTTCAACGCAGTTCATTGCCATTCTGACTTTAAGAAGGTACTTTGATTTTGTTACCTCATCAATTGTTATTCCTTCAAGATGCTTTTTCAGCTGGAGAAGTTCATCTTCATTAAGTGCAGAAAGATTGATACAAAGCGTCTGGAGTTCAAGTTCATTTGCAACAGCACGCTTCATTGCTTCGGGAGTGTCAAAAACAGTTCCGTTGAAGCTTCGGCTGCGAAGGTCTGCTTCCTTAATATATTCAGCAAGCTCATCAATATAGCTTCTGTCCTCAAAGCCATACTTGATGTTTACTTTTTCAAGTTCATCCTTGATAATTTCAGCCTGTTTGATACCGGACACAAAATTTCCGTTCTCATCGAAAAGCTCGGCATTGAGGTAAGAATCAAAAATAACACGCTGAAGCGAAGCCTTATCTATTGGCGCAACATTCCAGAAGCCTGCAAGTTTTTCGAGATTTGATTCTTCTTCAGGATATCTGTAAAGTGCATAAGCAAAGATACTATAGCTCTCGGGTCTGAACGAAAGGATCTTTGAAATAAGGAATTTTTCTTCCGCAGAACCCTGTGCACCCGAAAAATCCTTCTGTTCAAGGTCTTTCATAAGTGAAATATAATCGCTGTCCGTGTTAATAGTATAACTGTATTCAAACAGATCGGATTTTGTAAGAGCATCAGTAAATGCTATTTTTACGGCAGCCATTGAAGCACTGTTACCATCAATAGCGATACCATGCGATTTTTCAGCTAGTTCTTCTTCCGAAAGATTAATGTATTTATTAACATATTCAGAAATAAATTTATCAAGAGTAATTGTTACTCCGTTGTTTGAAAGGATCTCAACAGCTAACTTTCTGATAAACTCATCAGCAGAAAAATCAAATTCAGAAGCCGTAAATATTTCATCTGCTTCAGCAAGCTCCTTTGAAACAGCGTCGAACTGTTCAAAAAGAACATCTGTCTTCAGTATTCTTGTGGTCTGTCCATCAATAACGACTTTTTTGTCAAAAAGATCAAAAGCAAGATCGTTTGTATCCGCAAAATCGGGAGCTTCGTCAACACATTTTTTTAGATATTTATCAATACATTCCTGAATATATTCAGCGTTGAGCGTGATTATCTCACCAATTTCTGCCTTATTCCAGAAGAATGTATTGTTTATCTTTTTAAAATGAAGAACTCTGTTAGTAAGGGGAGTGACCGGGGCATATTTTTTTCCCTTTTCACGCATATACGCTTCACTTACTACAATAGTATCATTTTTTCCGTTTATCATCCAATCTTCGGCATAAAAAGCATTTTCAGCAATAATATCAGTAAGATAAACATAGCCGTTTTCTGCCGCGATCTCTCTTGCACGGGTAATATTGAAAGACTGCCATTCTTCATTATCGGCGGACATTAAAAGCATATCGGAGTAACGACAGATATTAAGTCCGTTGCTTTTTGCTTCCTCGTCAGAACATATACATATTAATTCGTTTTTCTGGGTAGGATGACATATATATTTTGCTTCCGAAAAGCATTTGCTTTCAATTTCACCAGCAAAAGCAAAACATTTTTCTTTGAATACGTCATACTGATTAAAAACGTCCATATTTTTGCCCCCAAATTCAAAATTATATATTTATATCATACCAAAAAAGCCAATAAAAGTCAATAACTTATTGCAATTTTAACAATAATTCTTTTTTTAGGCAATTTATTTTATTAATTTTTTCTTATATGACTATAACATTGATAATAAAACTAATACCTCATTAAAGTGTAGACAAAAAAATGCGAAAAAAATCCATATCATGCTGTTTCAACATCTGCAAGATTTGGCTTGATATAATTTTCGTAGGAAAAATACCGGGTGATTAGTATAAAACAACATAGCGGCATTATTACTCCCGGAAATCATTAAAATATTTCCGGAAAAAAGCCCCAATCCCATTGACAAAATCTTAATTTTGATACATAATATATATGTATATTTTATTATGGGAAGGAAATTCCTGGTATGAATAATGACAAAAGGATCAAAATCGCCTATATCGGCGGCGGCTCATTTAATTTTGGATGGAAATTGTTTTCCGAATTAGCCGCTGAAGAAATATGTGCTACAGTAAACCTTTATGACAAAGACAAGCAGCTTTCACTGACAAATGAGGTTATAGGCAACAATTTAAGGGAAGATCCTCGATGCAAGAGCGATATTATCTTCCTTGCCTGCGACTCTCCCGAGGATGCCTTAAAAGACGCAGATATCGTGTTGATGTCAATAAGCCGCAGCAGCGCCGATGATGAAGCAGCTCTGCACAGTATAATAGAGAAGTATGGCATTATCCAGACCTCAGGCGAACAAACAGGTCCTATAGGTGTAATAAACGCCTTAAGGATTTTACCGGACCATATTAAATATGCCGAACTTATAAAAAAGCATTGCCCGAACGCATGGATCATTAATTTGAGCAATCCAATGTCCGAGTGTATGGATATAATGGTGAAAGCTTTTCCTGAAATAAAGATTTTCGGATCAAGCAATGAGCTTTTCCAAACTCTTGAATTTATCGGCGGTTTAGTCGAAACAGAAAAAGGTATAACAAATGTACGAAGAAGAGATATAAAATATAATCTCATTGGCATAAGCGGTTTTTCATGGTTTGATAAGATAAGCTATAATGGCGAAGATATAATGCCAATCTTTCGTAAATATGCCGAAAAGTTCTATAAAACAGGATATGAACTTCATCCGGGAGAGTATAAAACCAATCCATTTTCATCTGCAAATAAAGTTAAGTTTGATCTTTTTCTTCGCTACGGAGCTATCCCCGCCGTAAGCGATAGAACAATTGCTGAATTTTGTCCTCCATGGTATCTAAAAAGTAAAATGACTATTGAAAACTGGAAATTCAGTGGTCCTGCCGTAAATTACAGCAAAAAACTTTCAATAGATCGGCAGGGAAGAGTCAAACCGCTTATGAGCGGAAAGGAATCTCTTTCCATAGGCGGATATACAAGTGATGTCGTTCTCCAGATAAGGGCGCTCATTGGAAACGGAAATCTCATAACAAATGCCTGCAGGATCAATAACGGACAGATATCCAATCTTCCGGAAAACGCTATTGTTGCCTCAAATGTACTTATCAGCAAAAATAATGTCCAGACAGTAAATTCGGGCAGTTTACCTGATGAACTTGCAGCTATAGCGATAAGACATATCTCTAATCAGAATATGATCGTAAGATCGGTTATTGAAAAAGATCTTGATATTGCATTCAATGCGTTTTTGAACGATCCGCTTGTATGTATCGATCTCGATAGCGCAGGAGAGCTTTATAAAGAAATGCTGTCAGCCGTAAGCAAAGATCTTGTTTATTTTTTGAATTGAACATTTAGATGATCAGCCTTATTCTTTTTTCTTGAATAAGGCTGAATTAATGTAACCGTCACATTCAAATATAGTGTTGATTTTTTTGAGGGAGGAATAGAATAATGGGTGCATGGGGAACAGGGTTTTGGCAGAATGATACCGCTCTTGAGGTGAAAGAAGATTTCAGAAAATATTTTAAATACGGTTCAACAGATAAAGATGGCATTGATTATGTAATTGAAAAGACTTTTGATATAAATGATGATGACGGACCTGTTGTAACAATGGTTATTGCCGGAGAACTTTGGCGGATCGGCAGACTGGATGATGAATGGCATAAAAAAGCTGTGTCCGCAAGCGAAAGGGATTTAGCAAGATGGAAAAGCGAAGTTGATATAAAAACATATAATCAGCATGCCAGATCAATAAAAAAATTTATAGATAAGCTTGCCTCTCCGCAGTCCGAAGCGAAGAAAATAAAGCGGCTTCCAAAACCGGAACCATTTATTAATGTATGGGTAAACGGTGATGTTATTGCAATAAAAAACACAAGTGAAATCAAAATGCGAAAGACAAGAAAATCCGAGTTAGAAACATATAACGGAGGTATAATTGTTTTTATTGTTGAAGAGTACCATGATGACGGTGAAGGCAAAAATGATAAATATTTGTCTGTGTTTGCAAAATTTGATCCCGAAGTTACCGAATTTGAGCAGCTTGATCATGACAGCATAATGAAAATGTCGTATGTTTTGGGGAGAATTGATCTTCATTTTGAAAATAAAAATGAATCAGATAAATTTGTATATATAGGTAATTTTAAAGATCTTGTCGAAAGAAAAGATATTGGTAATGAACATACATATCATATTTTGTCTCAATTGATTCCGCCACACATAATAGAATTGTATTTTCAAGAACAAAAAGGATACTGGAATGCTCACAGCTGTTAATGACATATTATGAATTTGCCAAATCATTAATGGACATCGTAGCCGACATCGAAGAAAGACATCAGACTGTAACGAATCAAGCCGCCCGAAGGCTTTCCGTGTTTTTTATATCTCTCTGGAAGGCTTTACACCGCTGCAAGCAAATCTAAAGACTGGAAGAGAGATATAAAAAACACATACCCGATTACAAATGAGTAATTTCGCTAAATTGTATAAGTTTAGCGACCGTAGGCAACGAAATACAGCAAAGCCCGAATGGGCATAACATTTCGTTGAATTGCTTGCAATTTCGCTACAACTGTTATTTAGGGAAATTACGGAGTTGCTGAACCATAGCTTTGTAAAGTGCCACCTGAAATCTTCGTAGCCTGACCCCCTTGACGACATTCAAACGGACATTCAAATTTGGGCGTAATATCATACACACCTCTATTATTGTTATGGAGGGAAACGGATGGCACCGATGCAACTGCACGGGGCACCGTACCTCAAACAATAAAGAGCGTAGGAGTTGGAAACGCTGGCCAAGTATTTGCATTGGTCGGATATGCTTTGGAATCGATTACACATACTACTGGCACAATTCTAACACGGAGCAGAGAGCAAAAGGCACAAATAAAAGAATGCCCGCCAACAGATAGAGAAATGCCCCCTCTGCCTTTGCTTGCAGGAGATAGGACAAATAAAGGGCGAAGCCTGGCCTTCCGTTCTAAAACTGGCCACATCAAAACCCATATCAAAAGAATTTCCCCATATTAAATGAATAACCCCCATAAAATCAAAAAACTGCGTCACATTGTCACATACTAAAAAAACCAACGTATCTACGCTATTTTTAAGACATTTTGAGTGTGCTTGTCCTCAAAATGTGGATTGTCACATTGTCACATTTTAATACATTGTTCACAATTACAGTACAAACAATTTACAGAAACCCCCCTCTAATAATTTGGAAAGGGGAAAGGTTATGGTATAATATAGATACAGGGGAAATGCCAACCCCCTCTAATATAGATGAAGAAAAGAGAAAATATGGTTTCGTTCGATTGTTCTATTGACACAACAGCACCCAATAAAAAGGGTGCTGATTTTTTATTCTATAAAGGGGCTGACCGCCAAGACATCAACGCCTGACATCTTGAATGACATCAAAGCCGACATTCAAACGGACATACAAAAAGGACATCGTAGCCGACATCGAAGAAAGACATCAGAAACTTGCGGAATTAACACCCGAAGGCCAGAAGTATTTTTTTATTACCTCTGGAAGGCCTGACACCATAGCAAACAAATTTCAGGACTGGAAGAGGTAATAAAAAAATACATACCCCCTACGCCCGTAAGTAATTTCGCTAAATAAAAGTTTAGCGAAATTACTCATAAAAAATCGGATATGTGTTTTTTATATATCGCTTCCAGCCATAAGATTTGTTTGCTATAGTGTTATGGCTTCCAGCGATATATAAAAAACACGGGACGCCTTCGGGTGTTAATTCCGTTAAAGATTGATGTCGACTACGATGTCGGCTACGATGTCATTCTTCGATGTCCTTTAGTTGTTCAAGCACCGTAAAATGTCATTTCTATGCGAGTGAAATCAGGACTGTTTTCCATATATTCTTCAGCACTTTCATATTTAGAATCTTCGGAAAACATTCCGAGAATATCCATATATGTATCATCATCATCAGAATCAGAATTAAGATTCGGGTTATTATTAACCTTTACACCCTTTAATTCATAATCACATTTATCCTTGTTATAATGGTAAATTCTTACATCTTTCATTGTCATTTCTATATATGTACCACAACGGCGCTTAAATTGTGCTATAGGTTCATTATTGCTTTCGAACACGGTACTATAAAATTCTTCAAGAGGTACGACAGATGTTATAATTATGTACTTACATTCAAGAAGCTTATTATGATATCGGCTTTTTACAAGTGTAGATGTATCATTATCCAGAATCTTCAAAAGGTCGGAAAAAGTAAAGCAAGAACCTCTTAAATCGTCAAGAACAACAACATCTTCCCCTTTATATTCGTCAAATGGGTCGTTAGATGAACCACTTACAAAGCAGGAATAATTATGTTCCTTACTCCAATTTTTAGCAAATGTTGTTTTTCCGCTTCCTTTCTCGCCAGTAATAAAGATACACTTTTTTCGTAGATTAGATTTCATTACAATATCCCTTCTATATTTAAAGAACCTATCAATTTGAGTTTTTCGTATGTCATATCACCTACAGTATAGATTTCTTCGTGTTCAGTTTCACTTTCGGGGTCATATATTTGCTCATAGTGTTCAAGGTTTTCCCTTATATCGTGCAGTAAGCTTTCTTCGGTTGAATCATCTTCATTTTCCTTTAACTCTTGAAGTCGTTTTACCGCTTCAAGAATCAGACTTAAGGTTTCTCCGTCCATTATTTAGACAACCTCCAAGCATCGAAAACGAAGAAAGAGGAATTAAGAATGGAGTAATTCACGGTTATTGTATCTCCGCAAGATATTTTTGCAAGCTTTTTAAATACGGGATTTTCTTTTCCATTCTTGTACATTTTTGAAACAAAGAACGACATCTTTTTGTTACATCCTAACGGAGTTATGACCAATTGGGTATATACTCCATTATCATTCTCTCTTACTTTCATAGCTTCAACTACTCCAGCAACATCGTATGTATAAATTTTGTTATCTTTCATATTATTAATTTTTCCTTTCATATTTATTAATTATTTCGCTAATTTCTTTTAGCTTGTCTTTATTATATCAAATCAATTCCTATATGCAAATTTTTCCAATAGGCATATTATACAAATATTTCGAGTTACTTTTGTTTATTTTGTGCTCACTCCGTTGCGCTTGAATGTCACTTGCCTTCGATGTCTTTTTTGAATGTCCGTCAAGGGGGTCGAGCTTCGAAGATTTCAGGCAGCGCTTTAGTTTGTCTTGGTTCAGCAACCCCGTAATTCAAGCCCTTCGGGTCGCCAAACTACAGTTTAGCGAAATTGCTTCGCAATCGAAAAATACTATGCCCATTCGGGCTTTGCTGTATTTTTCGCCAGAGGTTCGCTAAACTCCAAAGTTTAGCGAAATTAGATACGCGGATTTTAATTACAATATTATTTGTTGAAGAATAAATATCAAAAAGCCCCTCTATAAATCTAAGTTAACTTTATCAATACATTTTTATGCAATTAATATAAATTTTCTTTCTATTTCGTTCAGAAATATACAAAAAAATAAAAATATATTACAATTCGGATATGTACTTAACATTTTAAAAAATATGTGGTAT
>JBJFFR010000119.1:0-41802 GCA_051891935.1 Oscillospiraceae bacterium | reverse complement strand
AGGACGAGGAATGAATATATATGATAACAACAACTCTATATTCGATGATATTGAGCTGGACGAAATGCAGAAAAACAAAAACTATGAGATAGGGTTCAAGCTTTACCGCAATTTCTTTTATGTTGTGATATTTATTACATACGGAATATTTGCGTTCAGCCGTGAAGTTATCCCAACGGTCATGAGCGGGGCATTATTTCTCACTGCGCTGGTATTTTTCGTTATACACGCCGCAAAAACAGCAAAAGCAGGCGTAATGAACATCAAATTTGCCAAAGCATACAGCAAAGAATGGATAATGCCATTCTGGATAGCTATGATAATAATTTGTGTGATATTTATAATATTTTTGGACAGTAACACCCGTGAATTTATGATGCTTACGGCAACATTAATATCCAACATAATAGTCAGTATATTTGCTAAGAAAAATATGCGTGTGCTGGCAGAGCAGATAAAGGATGAAGAATAATGGCTTACGATAAAAACATAGCTTCGGGAACAATTTTTGACGAGATAGGTTATGACGAAATGCAGAAAACGGAAAACCACGAGATAGGCTTCAAGCTTTTCAGAGTGTTGTTTTTCATTTCTCTTTTGTTTGCATTTATAATGACGATAATATGCGGAGATGCGGAAAATGTGATTGGGACGGTCATTGCTCTGGTGTTTATGGCAATAGTTTACGGCTTTTACATTTTATACGCCTTTATGACCGCCAAAAATGGGATCATGAACCCGAAATTTGCAAAAGGCTGGTCGGCGAAATGGGTATTTCCCATTTATATTGTGCTGTTACTGGTATGGATATACAAAATATTCCGAACGGTAAACGGAGAGTACGACCTTTCGGATATTGCATACTGTTCCATGTGGCTCATAATTCTGACGGGCAGCTTGCTTATGTCCATTTGCGCACGAAAAAACAACCGTGTGCTGAAAAAACAGCTTGAAGAAGATGAAACCGAATAGAAATTAACAAAAAATACTTGCAATTTGACGGAAAATGCGGTATAATATTAAAGTATATTAAATATGGGATAGCGATATCCCGTGAAAGGATGTAAATATTATGTCAAGACTCGTTTCCGCAAAAGAAATGCTGAACAAGGCTCGTGAAGGCAAGTACGCTGTAGGTCAGTTCAACATCAATAACCTTGAATGGACAAAATCTATCCTCCTCACAGCACAGGAGCTCAACTCCCCTGTAATTCTCGGTGTTTCCGAGGGTGCCGGCAAGTATATGTGCGGCTATAAGACAGTTGTAGGCATGGTTGAAGGTATGATGGAAGAACTCAATATCACAGTTCCCGTTGCACTTCACCTTGACCACGGCTCCTTTGAGGGTGCAAAGGCTTGCATCAACGCAGGCTTCTCCTCCATCATGTTCGATGGTTCTCACTATCCTATCGAAGAAAATATCGCAAAGACAACTGCTCTTGTAAACGCTTGCGACGTTCTCGGACTTTCTCTCGAAGCTGAAGTTGGTTCTATCGGCGGCGAAGAAGACGGCGTTGTTGGTATGGGCGAATGTGCTGATCCTAACGAGTGCAAGCAGATCGCTGATCTCGGCGTAACAATGCTCGCAGCAGGTATCGGCAACATCCACGGCAAGTACCCCGAAAACTGGGCAGGTCTTTCCTTCGAAACACTTGCAGCTGTTAAGGAAAAGGTTGGCGATATGCCTCTCGTTCTCCACGGCGGCACAGGTATTCCTGCTGACATGATCAAGAAGGCTATCTCTCTCGGCGTTGCAAAGATCAACGTTAATACAGAGTGCCAGCTCGCATTCCAGGAAGCTACAAGAAAGTATATCGAAGAAGGCAAGGATCAGCAGGGCAAGGGCTTTGACCCCCGTAAGCTCCTCGCTCCCGGCGCAGAAGCTATCAAGGCTACTGTTAAGGAAAAGATGGAACTCTTCGGTTCTGTTAACAAAGCTTGATTTAATGCGTAATTATTATTGATCGCAGAATAAAATCGGTTCAACATTAAGAGTTGGACCGATTTTTTTTACAAAAATCAGCTGATATTTCGACAAAACTTATTTGAAGAAATATCAGCTGTTAACTAATTTATGGTTTTAAATTGCCACAACTGCTGCAGATACCCAAACCAAAGTTAAAATTGGTCGTTCCGCATCTTGGGCAGGTCCATGTATTATTCGTCGGTTTCATATTTTTGCAGTTTGTGCAAGCAAAGCTTAAACCGCCAAAGTCAAAGTTTGTTGTTCCGCAGGCAGGACAAACCCAAGTCAGACTATGGTCGCTTGAAGTTGAAGCCTTTTTATTTGTGGTTATTTTGATCTGTTTACTGAAAGCACCTGTGCCTTTCAGATTTTTTGCAGCAACTTTAAAATAATAGGTGGTATCCGATGAGAGAAAATTGATTGTAACGCTTGTTGACAAAGTAGTATCAAATAGTTCATATTTTTTTGTATTGGGATTGTATTGATAGATCTTATACTCATTTGCCCCCTTTACATCGTTCCATGAAAACTTAACGGAATATGTACCGGCTTCGGTTTTGGTGATAACAGGAGCTGATGGAAGCTTTATTTCAGGTACCTTAACAGAAACAATATTACTGTATTCGCCCTTTCCGAAACTATCGACAGCACAAACCTTATAGGTATATTTATTATCAGGTTTGATTTTTTCGTCATAATACCAGTTCCATGAAGTTTCTTTAATAAGCTTGTATTTCTTGGTTTTTGTGTTATACCTATATACATTATATGATTGTGCTTTGCTTATATCGTCCCATGATATATGTACGCTTTTACCGTCAAAATCTGCACTGATTGCAGGGGCATCCAATTCAGGGATGGTGGTTTTATACTCTTCACTAAGACTGCCTCTG
The DNA here is from genome assembly GCA_051891935.1 of Oscillospiraceae bacterium. GTDB lineage: Bacteria > Bacillota > Clostridia > Oscillospirales > Ruminococcaceae > UMGS363. The sequence goes on along the minus strand of JBJFFR010000119.1, from coordinate 38,943 downwards.
CCCTCTTCACATACAGCAGCTACTTTGTAAGAGTATGTTTGCCCACGCTTGGCCTTTGGGTCAGAATAACTCGTATCTGTAGTTTTAGCGATCAAACTGAATTTCTTGGTTTTACTGTTATATCTATAAACATTATAATGATCAGCTCCGTTAATACTGTTCCATGAAAATGTTTTTTCATTGCCATAACCACTATTACTGATCGTCGGGGTAGAAATAATGGAAGTTTTAACGGTTATGACTTTTGATTTTTTGCTTATAGTAAAACCTTTTCCTGAACGAATTCTGAATTTGTATGAAGTGTTTTTTTCCAATCCGTCAACTGTATATTTCGGCCAGTACGCAAAGCCAATGTGTTCATATTCTTCTGTTCTTTCGTTATACTGATAAATAGTATAGATTTCAGCACCTTCAACCGGTTCCCAGCTGATATCGACAGAATAAGCATCCGTAGAAACTTTAAATTTGGTAGGAGGATCGATAGATTCTTTGTTTGTTTCTGCAGCAACAATACCTATGGGGACGCTGCTTACAAATGTTTGAGCGCAGATTTCAATTGACATCATCACCAAAGCAAAAGCCGCCGCTGCAATTGTTGATAAAACTCTTTTTCTTGTTACTTTCATAATAACCCATATCCTTTCAAATTATTTATGGGGTTCTCTAAAAACCGGGACACGAGCATATTTTCGTACATGACTTACATCAGCTGCAAGGCAACAAACCGCAGTAATACTTGATGTATTACAAGGTTTGTTAACGCAGCAGATGATGTAAGTCATAGAAAATATGCCGTGAAGGAGGTTTTTAGAGGTTCCCTTATAGATATGCTTTGAATAAATCAAAGTCATAGTCGGACATAACTCCACTTTAAGGCATATCTTTGCTCTTATTATACATCGTTTTTGTTAACTTGAGGTATGCTGGCAGCATATTCTTTATCTGCCAAAACATTTTTCTTTCCGTTAAAGGTAATACTAATCCACACTTAACCTGTATATAATACTAATCCCCGATAAAAGTGTAAACAAAAAATCAAGCAAAATCCATATATTCCAGATTTTGCTTGATTTTTTGTACACTTTTTAATCGGGTATTAGTATAAATTAAGCAGCTATAATTGCACCACTCGTCGTCAAGTTCCCTTGCCGTGCGCGATCTCCCCCTGTGAGGGGAGGTATCACGAAGTAACAAAAGGGCTGACCGACAGACCGGCACGCCTGCGGTCGATCTTCAAGGTAAACAAGTTTACCTAATTGGTGCAATTATATCTGCCGACTTTATCCACCGAACAAATGGAGATTAGTATAAAAGCAAAGAATAGCTGCGCAATAATTACGCATTATGCATTACGAATTAAGCATTAAAAATCGCTTTCCGCTGCATTGATAAGCGCTTTCGCAAGTCTTGTCGTACCTGCTCCCGCACGCTGGAGAGTGAGAGAAATTGAGAGCTTCTCCTTCGGATCCATCATAAGATAGGTTCCCGTCCAGCCGTCCCAGCAGAACGAGCCGTCGGAAACGATCATACCTGAATTGTTGCGGTTTTCAACTATCCTCATAAAATTAGCGTAGCCGCAGCCCTTGCACGAATCCCAGACAAAGCTTTCCCTCTGCCTGTCCGAAAGCGAATTCACCGACAGAAAATCAACGGTTTTGCGGCTTATGATACCTCTGCCGTCCGTTGAAAGCGCAGCTCCGAGCTTGGCGTAGTCCTCGGCGGTAGAGAACAGACCTGCACCGCCCGACTGGAAGTTCGGCTTTTCCTCAAAATCAAAGATCGCAAGGTTAGTTCCCGTGAACTCCTTCGGTTCTTTTCCTGCACATTCGTAGAGCTTGGCAAGTCGGTCACGCTTATCCTTCGGCACAAAGAAATCCGTATCATTCATCCCGAGCGGATCGAAGATATATTTTTTCAGGAAATCACGGTACTCCATACCCGACGCAGCTTCAACCACTGCACCCATGATATCGGCGCTTGAACCGTACATCCATTTTTCACCGACGTCGAAAAGCAATGGACAGGCTGCCGCTCTTTTTGCAAACTCCATTGTTGAGAGCATATTCCCGTCACGATAGCTTTTATCAAGCTCGTACCAGACGGTGTTTATCGCTTCTGCGCCCTTTTCATCGCAGGGATAAGCTATGCCCGAGGTCATATTTAGCAGGTCGGCTATCTTTATCCTGCGGCTGCAAGGGATTATCTTTCCGTCCGAGCAGTACTCCGAATGTTCAAACTCGGGGATAAAGCGGCAAAGCTCGTCCTCCATTGCGATAAATCCTCGTTCAAGGCATATCATAGCCGCAATTGCAGTTGTGATCTTTGAGCAGGAAAACATACGGCAGATCGTGTCGGTTTTCATCGGCTTTTTGTTGTTCACATCCGCATATCCGCAGGCGTATTCTCCGACAGGCTCGCCGTCCTTGACGATAACGGCAGCCGCACCGACCTCTTCACCCGATTTTACAGCGTTTTCCATTACTTCCGAGATTTTTTTCATATTCATAGCGCAGATTCACCTTTGTTAAAAAATTTTGAGTAAAAAATGCTTTTTTCACGTCTATTTTAGCATATTTTCTGCGAAAAGTCAACGAAATCGCCTTCGTTTTAAGCAGTTTACGTTTTAAATTTGCTATAAATATTAAAATTTATTGAAACGGTTGATTCTCAAAGACTGATGTGCTATAATATAAGTTAGATTTTTATGAAAAGGAAGGATATGCTTTATGAAAAAGTTATTATCTATGGTAGCAGCTGTTTCTATGGCTGCAGTGATGCTCACAGGCTGCGGCGTTCCCGCAAATACCGTTCATTCCATTGACGATCTCAACGGAAAGACCATCGGCACACAGCTCGGTACAACAGGCGATACATACGCTGACGGCATCGAGGGCGCAACTGTTGAAAAGTTTGCAAAGGGCGCTGACGCAGTTCAGGCTCTCAAGCAGGGCAAGGTAGACGCAGTTATCATCGACAGCGAGCCTGCAGAGGTTTTCGTTTCCAAGAATGACGATATCGAGATCCTTAACGAACCTTTCGCAAAGGAAGATTATGCTATCGCTATCAAGCTTGACAACACCGAACTCCAGGAAAAGATCAACGGTGCGCTTGCAGAGCTCGAAGCTGACGGCACACTTGCAAACATCCGCACAAATTACAGAGGCGATACAAAGGGCACTATCCCCTATGTTTCTCCCGAGGGCGTTGACCGCAGCAACGGCAAGCTCGTTATGGCAACAAACGCTGAATTTCCTCCTTATGAATACAAGGAGAATGACAAGATCGTAGGCTTTGACGTTGATATCATGACTGCTATCTGCGACAAGCTCGGCTATGAGCTCCAGATCGACGATATGGCATTCGATTCCATTATCGCAGCTGTTCAGTCCGGAAAGGCTGACGTTGGATGCGCAGGCATGACTGTTAACGAGGACAGAATGAAGAACGTTCTCTTCTCCGATCCTTACACCGAATCCAATCAGGTCATCATTGTAAGAAAGAAGTAATCAGAACACATCGCCGCACTCAAACTGCTTTTTGTGCGGCGATTTTTAAAGGAAATCTATAAAGTAAGGAAGTGTAGCTTTGGGATTTGTCGAAAGTTTTAAGCAGAATTTTATCGAACAGGATCGCTGGCATTATCTTGTGAACGGTCTTGGAACAACGCTTATGATAACATTCTTTGCCGTTCTTATAGGAATGGTGCTTGGATTTATCATTGCGATAATCCGTTTCACGCACGATAAGACAGGTAAAATGGTCATTCCGAACATTATATGCAAGATCTATCTAACCGTTATCCGCGGAACTCCGGTTGTTGTTCAGCTGCTTATTATATATTTTGTTATCTTTGCAAGTGTTCCTATCTCAAAAATATTCGTTGCGGTCATTGCATTCGGCATCAATTCGGGTGCTTACGTTGCGGAGATCGTCCGTTCGGGTATTGCTTCGATAGATGACGGACAGTTTGAAGCAGGCAGAAGTCTTGGACTTAACTATCGTCAGACGATGACAACGATCATACTTCCGCAGGCGTTCAAGAATGTTCTTCCTGCGCTTGCAAACGAGTGCATAGTTCTTCTCAAGGAAACCTCCGTTTCGGGCTATATCGCAGTTCAGGATCTTACAAAGGGCGGCGATATCATTCGTTCGCAGACATATTCCGCATTTATGCCGCTCATTTCCGTTGCAATAATCTACCTTATAATGGTGGTTGTGCTCACGCACTTCGTTACAAAGCTTGAAAGGAGGCTCAGACAGAGTGATAGACGTTAAAGGCTTAAAAAAGACCTTCGGCGAGAATGAAGTTCTCAAAGGCATTGATGAACATATCTACAAGGGCGAAAAGGTCGTTGTCATCGGTCCTTCGGGTTCGGGAAAATCGACTTTCCTTCGCTGTCTGAACCTTATGGAGATACCGACCGAGGGTACGATCCTCTTTGAGGGAAACGATATTACCCATGCAAGCGACAAGGAGATCAACCTTATGCGCCGCAAAATGGGCATGGTTTTCCAGCACTTCAATCTTTTTCCGCATCTTACGATAAAGAAGAACATCACTCTTGCGCCTGTCAAGCTTGGACTTATGACGCAGGAAGAAGCTGACAAAAAGGCTGCAGACCTGCTTGAAAGAGTCGGTCTTCCCGACAAGGCAGATTCATACCCCGCAATGCTTTCGGGAGGTCAGAAGCAGCGTATTGCCATTGCACGTTCTCTTGCAATGAATCCCGATGTTATGCTTTTTGACGAGCCAACATCGGCACTTGACCCCGAAATGGTAGGCGAAGTTCTGGAGCTTATGAAGCAGCTTGCCGAGGACGGTATGACGATGGTCGTTGTAACGCACGAAATGGGATTTGCAAGAGAGGTTGCTTCCCGTGTAATGTTTATGGCTGACGGTTACATTATGGAACAGAATACTCCGAAGGAGTTCTTTGAGAATCCTCAAAATCCTCGACTTCGTGAGTTCCTTTCAAAGGTGTTATAATTTATTTTTGAATGAATTTATCATAATAGTTTTTCAATCGGGCGGATTATTTCCGCCCTGTTTTTTTCGGGGATATTACAAAGTAAGGGGTAACTTTAAGCCTTCGGTTTGTTGTGTTGGTATGAAAATGCGCTGCTTTGCTCGATGTTTTCACGGTAATATTGATACTTTGTCTGACAGCAAATATACTCACTTCGTTCGTATATTTGCTGTCAGAGGATAGTTGTTCCGATAAAATAGAATAAGCGCAATTCACGATTAAGATTTACAGAATAATTTCTCATATTCTGTTTAGCTTTTTTATCGTGAATTGCGCTTTATATTTGATAAAAATTTCGCTTTTACAGCTGATTATGTGTCAAAGTTTAGGGAGTTTCGCTCTTGCGAGAGCGACCAAGTGGCTTTGCCCCTTGGAACCCCACAAGCCTTTGAATAAGGCTAAATTCTTTCAGAATTACCTAAACTTTTGCTTGACTTCGCGGTGCTTTTTTACGAATTTGACTTTTTCTTCGCCGTTGCAGTAACGGTTACGCTTTCCTGTTCCTTTTTCGGCGGAGCGGTGGTTTCGGCGGTCTTCTTTGTCGTTTCGGCGTTCTCTTCCTTGACGGTCTGCTCGGTGTTTTTCTTCTTTTTCTTCTTTTTTGTTTCGGAGGTTTGTTCTTCGCTTACCGTTGTTTCCGATTCCGTCACGGTGGTTACAACCGAGCCTGTCGGAGAGCTGTACAGATCTTCGATATGCTTTATGAGTGAGGAAGTATTTGCCGCAAAGCAGTTGTCGATGAAAAGGACATCTGTTGCGCCGATTTTTTTGATATAATCGACTGCGTTCGTTCCGAAGTAGCGTATGTCGATGACATAGATCTGTTCAAAGTTATTGACAAGGAATGGGACAAAGGCATTGCCGTAGGATTCCTTGAAAACGACGATCTTTCTGCCGTTTTGTGTGCTTGTGGTTATCTTTGTATGGATCGCATCCGCACCGAGGAACATTCCGTAGCAGTTTGCGCCCTCGACATACTCATGGAAAAGTGCGCCGCCTTTTTTGGGGGCGAGTGTTGCATAATTATAGGTCTGGACGGAGTAGGTCACATCGGGCGGCAGGAAGTAATGGAACTCTTCGGGAGCGTTTGCGAGGGTTATATCGTTCGTATAGCCGTAAAGAGAGCCGACAAAGCCTTGCTTGACCTTTTCGGTATAGTCGGTTATGGGGTGATACTCCATTCCGAGCGCTTCGCAGAATGCTGTATAGGCATAATATGCTCCGAGCGGTGCCCAATGGTGATCGGTGCGCAGATAGATATACTCGTCTGTATGCTCTGCGATCTTTGAATAAGCGTCTATCGGTATTACATCGGGTGAAAGGCAGCTGTAGATATAGTCGATAGAGTCCTTTTCCGATGAAGAATATTTGCTGTATTTTTTCGGGAGATAGAACTCGACCGAGGTCGGGACGACCATATTATAAACGTTGACATTTTCAAGCGAAGCCTTAAATTTATTGATTATTTCGGCATAACGAGCGCCCTGCTTCTTATTTCCGCCGAATAGCATAACGCCTGCGTCCTCACCGTACATTTTTACGCCGTCGACAACGATGCCGTTATTTGAAAAATCGGCGATACCTGTTGTTTCGGAAGCGGTCGTTGTTTCAGAAACGGCAGGTTCGGAAGCTGCTTCGTCCGGACTGTCGTCTGCTGCATCGGTCTGCTGCATTACGGGTTCTGTCTGCTGCGGCGTTATCTGAACAGGCTCATCTTCAAGAGAATTTCCCTCGTCATCCGCAACAATGTCAACGGTGCCGTAGAAGGTCGGTGCGCTTATTCCCATAGCCTTTTTCATTCGTGAATTCAGCACTACAAGCTGCTCACGGAACGGAACTGTGTCCGAAAAATGCTCTGCGATGCCGCTGAAGTATTCGCCGCTGAACAGCGCTTCTGCCGAGAATTCGGGCATAGGCGTAAGCTCACGTTTTTCCAGCTCCGATACTTCCGGTCGTGGCAGAACTGCGAGCATTACTGCTGTCAATGCTATCACTCCCGAGATAACTGCGGAGCTTATTCTATTATAAAGCTTAACATTCTTCTTGTACGCCTTTGCGGCTTCTATTCTCTTTTCGAGCGAAGAATTATTTTCTTTTGAACTCATTGTTATTTTTCCTTTTTGGGGGTAATCATTTTTTATCATGGAATCATCTGCTCACAACAGAAAGGTAGTTGCCCTTACCGTTTTATAAGGTTTACATAATACATTCTGAAATGCGCTAAATAGGGACGGGAAACCCGTCCCCTACATTTTTCAAATATTTCAGAACAGCATAATAATTATACATTAAAATTGATATCGGCTTTCCTTGCCTGACTGCATAGGTCTTTTGTCTGAAGGACGTAGCTTTTGCCGTCCTTGATGAAGTGCGTTCCGCATTGTCTGAATTCAAAGGGAACGTTCTTTCCGACGCACTGCTCACGGATATCAAGCACCCACGCATAATCGAGCGGTCTTGCATTGCGGTCGGATTCTCCGCCGACAGTAACAAGCTCTATGCCGTCGAGATACGGTTCAATATTTATCCTTTCGATAAGCGGCTGTGCGGTTATGACCTTGTGCTTTATCGGGAGCTTGCTGAAAACATCGAGCTTATGGTCGGCATTCTTCTGATTTTCGATAGTGCAGCCAACGACAACATTTTCATAGCCGTCGCCCCAGTCCTCGGGGATGCAGTTCAAAAACCTGTCGATGCGCTTTGTAAGGAAAAGAAACGTGCAGTCGCTCCGTTCCTTTATCATTTTCCAGCACTCGCTGCGCCATTCATCGGCTTCTTCAATAAGAAAATCGGTCGAAAAGCAGGTATAGACCATACCCGTTTTCATTTTATAGCTGCCCTTTTTCAGCCGCTCGATCGGCTTTGCAAAGCTGTCCGTTTTAACGATATTTTCGGTGTCAACTCCCCGTTTTGCATCGCCCTTATGGATATAGCAGTGCAAACAGCTTTCGCTGCATCTTCGGCAGCCTCTCCACGGATCCCATCTTGCCATATCCTTCCTCCAAGCTTTGATCATTCCAAGCAAATTTATTTTGCCAAGCGAATTTACTTCGCTTTGAATACCATTTTTATCTTATCAACACCCACGATCCTGAGGGTAAGCGTATCTCCGGAGATCGTTGCTTCCATAGTCTTTGTTGTATCATCAAAATCAAGTGTATATACTCCGTTGTTTTCGGTGAGAGTTCCGGTATGTGTTTTGCCATTCAGCGAAAAAGTGAAGCTCTTTCCGTCCTTGCTTGAAAATTTAGGTGCAAGACTTCCTGCCGGCAGCACGTCAAACTTGGTCGATTTTTCGGCGGTAGTCATCTCATAGAGCTTCCATTTTGAAGTAATATCGGGAGGTGTTTTTTCTCCGCAGGCACAAAGACAGCAGAGCACCATAACAAACGCAGCGGCAAAGAGAATTATTCTTTTCATAAATACCCGTCCTTTTAAATTATTATTTTGTTAAATTTGCTCTTATAAACGAAAATGTCTATCTTTGTAATGTTAAGCTTCACGGTATTTCAACAAGTAAACAAACAATTAAATATCATGAAAACATGGACGTGATTGGCGTATTTTTTGTAGGGGACGGGTCGCCCGTCCCGTTTAACAAGTGTATTGGCAGCAATCGGGACGGGAAACCCGTCCCCTACAATAGTTTGTTAAAAATTCCCGAGAAATGATTTACTAGTTGAAATTCCGTATGTTAACCTTATATCAACTGTATCAAAATCTGAAATAAAGGAACGGATTGTAGGTCTGACCGACCAGCATCACCGAAGAAACGGCAAGCAGGACTATACAAAGCACAGTTCGTATCACTCCCGTAACTGCGAATACTCCGCTCGACTTGCGTTCAAAATGCTGTACTTCTTCATTGAGCAGCCGTGAAACAGGCATCGAAAGAACTATCGCCGCAATTATAAGGTAGAGATTGCTTAAAAACGCAGACTTCGTTACCTCGTCATAAAGCGGTATGCCGCCTGCTCCGAACATTGCTCCAAGACAAGCTCCGAGCTGACCGAGATCGGTGAACCAGAACACCGCCCAGCCGATCAGAATAAAGAAAAGCGCATAGATATGTGAGAAAAACTTCGGCAGCTTTTCAAGAACTTTGAGCATAAAGAGCTTTTCAAGGATTATCAGCACACCAAAACCCATGCCCCAGATGATGAAGTTCCAGCTTGCGCCGTGCCACAGACCCGTAAGGAACCACACGACCGCAAGGTTGAGCATCTGATGCTTTCTGTTTCCGCCGAGGGGGATATAGACGTAATCACGGAAGAACGATCCGAGCGAGATATGCCATCTCCGCCAGAACTCCGTTGCCGAGCGTGAAACATACGGATAGTTGAAATTTTCGGGAAAGTGGAAGCCGAACATTCTTCCGAGCCCTATCGCCATATCGGAATATCCCGAAAAGTCAAAGTAGATCTGGAGCGTGAACATTGCCACGCCGAACCACGCAGCTGCGACCGAGGCAGGTGCTTTTTCAAACGCAAGCGAATTGGCGGCAAGCTGACCGACCGTGTTTGCAATAATTACCTTTTTGGCAAGTCCGCAAACGAAACGCACAAGACCCGAGTTGAAGTCCTCTGCGGTCGTTCTTCGCTCGTCTATCTCCGACGCAACGCTTTCATATCGGACGATAGGACCTGCGACAAGCTGGAAGAACATCGAAACATAGAGCAAAAAGCTTAAAAAAGAGTGCTGTACCTTGACCTTTCCTCGGTAAACATCGACCGTATAGGATATAGTCTGGAACGTATAGAATGAAATTCCTATCGGCAGCGAGAAGGTCGGCTCATGCAGCGAAAGACCCGTTAAAAGATTTATCTGGTGAACGAAAAATGCACTGTATTTGAAAACAAAAAGGATCCCGAGGTTCACAACGAGCGAGCATATCACTCCGAGTATCGGGTTTCCTTTTTTTCGTATTCGGCATTTTTCGATGAAAAGTCCGTTAAAGTAATCAACGAATGCGCTGAATATCAGAAGCAGCACCCAGATCGGCTCTCCCCACGCATAAAATGCGAGAGAGAATATCGCAAGCACAAGATTCCGCAGCTTTGCCGACCGCACAGCATAATAGAACACAAGGCAAAGCGGCAGGAATACATATATAAATATCAGATTTGAAAAGACCATTTCAGATCGGCTGCTCCCTTTATTTCTTTAACTTTGTTTCCTCGGCGTCAATGATGCTCATAAGCTCTTCGAGGGTCTTGCTGCTCTTTTTCTTCTTTACGGGAGCAATGTTTTCCTTCGGAACGACTGCATTTTCGGGGATAGTGGAAACCGGTTCTGCCGACGGCTTTTTCTCTTCGTGAGCGGCAGGCTTGTCGTTCTTTTCAAAGTAGCTGCGAACGCTTGCTTCAAATCCCGATCTTGCGGTTGCTTCTTCCTGGATATTAGCAAGGCTGTCGGGAATAATGTTGCTGACGTGCGGAGTGAAAACGACTCTTTCCCCCTCCGAGCTGCGCACGGCATCTGCGCTTATCTTTGTGGGAGCGGCTGCAAAAGCAGGTTCGTTTCCCGATGAAGCCTTTGCATAATCGCCGACGGGTGAGGTATGCTTCGCAATGCCTGCAATACGTTCAAGGCGCTCGTTCGGCGTTTCATCCTCGGGAATGCGGACAGGTTCTTTTTTCTCTGCAACAAAATCCGCTCTTCCGTTGCTGTCAACGGTAAGGCGTGACTTCGGACGCTGATCTTCTTCGTCATGATCACGTTTTAAGCCCACGGGTCTTCTCAAAACAAGAGGAGATTCGCTGCTCTGTTCGGGACGGCGAGGTGTCGGCTCTTCATCAAGAAATTCAGGCTTTGAGAAAGTTCCGACAGGAGCAGGCTCCTTTCTGCGCGAGCCTATAACATCCGCAATATCGTCAAGTGAAGACGCTTCACGTTCAAGCGCTTTAAGTCTGTTGATGCGGACGATCTGAACGATTATTATAATGGAAAGCGGGATTATGAGCAGGATTATTATACCGACCGTGCTTGTGGCAAAGTCGAGGAACTTTCCGAAGGCTTCAAACTGCCATACAGCCTTTGCGATAACGGCGGAGCTTTCAACACGGAAGGTCTCGTTATCGGGCGCAGCGTCAAACTTGACTATGTAAGCCCCGTCCTGCACCTCGGCCACTCTTGTGAGAACAGTATATTCGCCGATCTTACACAGTATAACGCTTCCTGCTTCGATAGAGCCCTTTTCCGACTCCTTTGCGATGATGACGGTGTTCTGCGGTATTTTCGGCTCCATATTCACAGCCTTTGTGCGGTAAAAATTATATCCGAAAACGCTTGTTGCGGTGTTGTCCTTATGGAAAACGACCCCTATAAAGATCATTGCTGCGATAACTGCAACAAGAAGGATTATCAATATTATCTCTGCAACGGAAAAAGCTGAATAGTTTTTATCGGTTCGTGACATCTGCGGTTCGTCCTTTCAAAAATTGCACGTTTAAATAATTAATTTTATTATATCACACTTTTTTACAAATTGAAACCCTAAATGCACAAAAAATTTTGAAAATTCTTAAATTTAACTGAATTTGTATCTTTTTTTATTGACAGGCGGTTAAAACGGTGATATACTCTTATCATAAAAATTGAATATTGCTGCACAAAAGCATACAAAATACGATATGTGTGCTTGATACAGTTCGGGGAAGTCATAAGGCGGATATATATTTCTGCCTTTGTACGGTCCTGCCGCCGTAATGACGATGCAGACGCAAAGGAAACTTTTACGGTTTCTTAATATGTCACTGCAAATTATTTTGTGGGAAGGCTTGCGTTCTGTTCTTTGAAAAAAGATAAGTCAAAGTCGGAATACCCGGCTGTCTGCCGATCCGTTTTTTCGGTTCGGCTCGGTCTGAATTTTGCAGATTATCCGTGGTGAGCGTCGCGCCGCAGTGAACGGTTGAAGAGTTACGCTTGTGCATTGTTTAGGGGTTTCGGTTCAAAAAAAGAACGGCGGATACTCCTTGCTTTGCTGCGGTCATTTTGCATTTTTTCGGGCAAGATCAACTGCGGCAATTTTTATGTCCAAAAGTATCTTTTGGAAGAAAGGAAGTTTTAAAATGAAAAAGTCAAAGCTCTTATCACTCGCACTCGCAGGAATTATTGCACTGGCAATGACCGCCTGCGGAAATGCAAACTCCACCCCCGACGGCGGAGAGATCACAACCTCCGAGATCACCGAGCCTGCCGAAACGGAAGTTTTCGAAACAGAACTCGAAACCGAAGAAACGACTGCAGAATCGGAAGCTGCAAACGCTGACTCCGTTTTCGACCGTGAGGGCAACCTCGTGGATGTTCCGGCAGAGATCAACAGCATCATTTCCGCTGCTCCGTCCGTTACAGAGATCCTCACAGGGCTCGGACTTGCAGATAAGATCATAGCAGCCGATATCTACTCCGCTGACGTTGAAGGTATTGATCCGTCTGTCTGCACAATTGATTTCTACAACCTCAACACAGAAGAGCTCGTCGCTCTTGCTCCCGATGTTATCATTATCAACGGCATCTCCGAAACAGGTACAGCTGACCCTTATGCCGATCTTAAAGCAGCAGGGACCAATGTTGTTTACATCCCGTCTTCGGTTTCTCTTGACGGCATCAAGGACGATATCGCTTTCCTCGCAGCCTACACTCGCACTTCCGACAAGGGCGCAGAGCTTATCAGCACCATTGACAGCTGCATCAGCGACATCTCCGCAAAGGCTGCAAACATCACCGAAAAGAAGTCCGTTTACTTTGAGATAAGCGCAGCTCCCTACCTTTACACAACGGGCAGCGGCACGTTCCTCAACGAGATCATCGAGCTTGTCGGAGCAGAAAACATCTACAGCGGTGAAAGCGGCTGGCTCTCCAACTCCGACGAAACAGTTATCGCAGGGAACCCCGACGTTATCATCACAAGCGTTGCTTATGACGGCTATGATTTCAACGAGATCACAGCAAGAGCAGGCTGGGACGTTCTCACAGCTGTAAAGAACGGCGCAGTTTATCAGGTCGGCGCAAATGAAACAAGCCGTGCTTCACAGCACATTGTTGACGGTATCAACGAGATCGCCTCCGCAATTTATCCCGATGTTTACGGTGAAAATGCAAACGTTAACGTCTGCACAGCAGCAGACCTTGCAGCTTGAAAAGGCTCGGAACAACAGCAAAAATATCGGCGGTGATGATATGTGCCATCGCTTCCATTATCATTGGAATTTGCTTTGGAAGCGTTACAGTATCACCGCTTCATATTATTGCCGCAATAAAAAATGCTTTCTTCAATGCGCCTTTGCCAAGTGATGTTACCGAGGGCGAGGTCAGCATAATCGCAGGGATAAGACTTCCGAGAGTGGTGCTGGGATTCATTGTCGGAGCGGCGTTTTCCGTCAGCGGTGCGGCGGTTCAGTCGGTGCTGCGCAATCCGCTTGCTTCGCCTTTCACGCTCGGAACATCGAGCGGTGCTTCACTCGGAGCGAGCATTGTCATCGTCACGGGAATAACGATTTTCGGGAATTACTCGGTCGCTGTCGGAGGCGCAGCTTTCGCAGTTGCATCAATGTTCGTAATGATAGCGTTCGCACGAAGGCTTGACCGAAGTCTTCAAAGCAGCACGGTGGTACTTACGGGAATGGTGCTTTCGCTTTTTATCAGCGCAGCAGTCAACCTTATGGCGACATACTCGGACGAAAAATACCGTCAGCTTATGAAATGGCAGAACGGCAGCTTCGCAGGAAGAGGGTTTGGTTATTCCGCAGTTCTGCTTGCTGTTTTTGCCGTATGCTTCACGGTCTTTATGCTTAAATCACGGCAGCTCGACCTGCTCACCTTCGGCGATGAGCAGGCTATGTCGATAGGCGTGAACACCTTCGCCGAAAAAACTGTACTCCTTGTGCTGGCGTCCGTACTTTCGGGAACGGCTGTCGCATTCGCAGGAGTTATCGGCTTCGTTGATCTTATCGCACCACACATAACAAGAAAGATATTCGGGCCGAAGCACAAGCTCCTTCTGCCGATGACAGCTCTTATCGGCGGCTCGTTTATGACGGTCTGCGATGTTGCCGCAAGGATGCTTGCCGTTCCGAACGAGCTTCCGGTCGGAGTTATCACTTCGCTTATCGGAGCACCGTTTTTCGCCGCTGTTTTCTTTAAGAGAAGAAAGTGAGGCTGCCAATGCTTGAAGTAAAAAATCTTTCCTGCGGCTATGGAAAGAACACGATCGTAAAAGATGTGAGCTTCTGCGTCAATGACGGCGAGATACTTGCCGTAACAGGGCCGAACGGCTGTGGAAAAACAACGCTGCTCCGTGCTTTGTGCGGAATAATCCCCTACACGGGCGGAAACGCCTTGATCGACGGGAAAGAGATACGTTCAATGCCACGGGAAGAGCTTTCGATGAATGCAGCTCTCCTTTCGCAGACGGGCGCAGGCGGAGAATACAGCGATTTTACAGTCCGTGAAACGGTAGCGCTCGGCAGGTATGCCAAAAGCAAGGGCTTCGGCTCGGACAGGTCGGACGAAGCCGCCGCAGAGGAATATATGAAAAAAACGGATACGCTCCGCATTGCCGACAATGTTATAACCGAGCTTTCGGGCGGTCAGCTCCAGCGAGTGCTTCTTGCAAGAGCGTTTGCGCAGGAGCCGAAGATTATCTTCCTTGACGAGCCTGCAAATCATCTTGATCTTAAACGTCAGATCGAGCTTATCAAGATGCTGAAAAGCTGGTCGGCAAGCGGAAAAAGCGTTGTCGGAGTTTTTCACGACCTCAACCTTGCCGCCGAGCTTTCGGACAGGATAATGGTGATGAACGAGGGCAGAACGGAGCTCCTTGATTCATCGGAAAATGTCTGCCGCTCGGAAAAGCTCAATGATATCTACGGCTTTGACATCAGAGAATATATGCGAAAAACGCTTCGTAAATGGGAATAATACTAATACTAAACACCAATAAAATACAGGAAAAAATCTGCGCCGAAATCCTATATATTCGAGATTGTCGGCTTGATTTTTTCCATATTTTAAATGGTGTTTAGTATAAAAACAGACCTCATTCGTGTAAATGGGGTCTGTTTTTTATGTTTATTCGACTGTCATTTTTATCGCTGTGCCGTTTTCGTCAAGCCAGCCGTTTTCCTCAAAGAATTCTTCAAGGCAAAGTCCGCTTTCCTTGACCTTATGTGCATAGTAGATGCCGACAAAGCGATAATGCCACGGCTCATAGATTATTCCCGTTTCATCTTCCTTTCCCTCGGGATAGCGAAGGATGAATCCGTAATCTGCGGCATTTTCCATCAGCCATGCGTATGCTTTCGTATTCTTGAAGCCGTCATCGTCAAAGCTTACATATTCATCGGAGAAGATATCCGCCGAAAGTCCTGCGTTATGCTCGCTTTTTCCGGGATAAGCCACCTCTTTTTCGGTATCAAGAACCGCTTCTTCGTAGCTCATACCGTTATTGACACGCTGCTGAACGCTTCGGTCGAAGTTGAACTGCTGATACTCAATTGTACGGTAGGACGAATTCACCGTAAGGTTTATTCCGTCCTTTTTCGCCGCTGCAAACATATTTATAAGGTAGTCTGCCGCACGTTCGTCAAACTCGAAATCACGGTCGCCGTTCGAATAGACCTTCTTGACGGTTATGCGCTTGTCGTAGTCCTCGGGGAGCGGATTATTGTTATTCACGAGGAACATTGCCCACGCATTGTCAATGTCTTCCTGCTGCGAATCTGTTGTATCTGACATTTCATCACCCGTTCCTATAATGATGCCTCCCGACTCTCCATCGATATTGATGCTCAAATCATCGGAAGCTCCTCCTGTCTGCGAAATGCTTTCCGATGAAATAGTTGTAACATCCGCGGAATCATCGACCTTTTTGAATGCCGAAGCGATCTTACTGACCGCAAGCCACACAAGAAGGACGAGAATTATTATCAATATCCACCGCAGGATGAGTGCCTGTCTGCTGATTTTTTTCTTCCTGCGCTTTTTCTGCTGTGCCATTTTTCTTTTCCTTTCCAATATATTCTTATTCTAACGAAATTATAGCACATCAGCAAAATATTTTCAAGGGGTTTTGCTTTTTGTAAGAATTCTGAAACTTTTGGCAATGAACTAATACACTTTAAATAGTATAATTGCATTTTTCTGCCAAAACAACAAATAAAAATTCTCAAAAAGGTTGACCGAAGTGTTTTTTTATGATATAATATGATTTGTACAAAAAATGCGGATGTGGCGGAATTGGCAGACGCGCCAGACTTAGGATCTGGTGTCCCCGACGTGCAGGTTCAAGTCCTGTTATCCGCACCACTATTAAACCCCATAGAATTTAGGTTCTGTGGGGTTTGTTGTTTATTAGGTACACACTAAAGTACACACTTTAAATTTGACAATTCCAAATTAATTTTTATCAGAAAGAATTGTTTTGAAAATATCCTGCACCATAGAAGCTACGTTTTCCATGTCGTTGGTCATCTGATGACTGTACACACCGTATGTATCCATATCCTTGCTGTGGCCGACCACCTGTTTCAGATAGCCTTCCGGCAATGTCTTAACGGCTGAAACGAATGTGTGCCGCAATTCATACGGCGATACATCGGAGCTTATATTGTTATAGTCACGATACCGCTGCCACATCTTATAATAATGCTGATATTTTATCGGCTCTCCGTCTGTGGAAAAGATATATCCCTCGTATGGGTTGACTTTTTCCTGCGCTTCTATGACAGCCTTCGTAAAGCCATTCAGCGCAAAATCTCTTTTAGCGTTTTCATTCTTGCCTGCAGTTATTTCACCACGGACATTAATTGACCGCTTGATATGCACAACTCCGTTTGAAATATCAGTCCATTTCAGACCGATAAGCTCACCGGGGCGCAAGCCGGTAAGAACTTTAAAGCGGTAAGCATTGATGAACGGATCCGTTATCACACGACCGTTATGCAGCGTCTTTTCTTCGGAAAACAGTATCTTGAGGTCGTCCGGCTGAAGAATGCGTTTCTCTTTGCGATAGGCATTTTTGGGGACTTTGAGATTTTCGGGGAAAAGCGTTGTCGCATTGCAGAAGCGGCAGTATTTCATAAAAGAATTAATGCAGGCTCTTATGTTTGACAGCGTTTTATGCGAAAGGCCTTTTGAATATGCTTTGTCGATTATGTTCTGGAGCTGCAGCTCTGTTACGTTGCTCACCCGAATATGACCTATCGCAGGAAGTATATAGCAATCGAAAGCATATTTATATATTCTTACATTTCCGGCAGAAGTTTTCAGCTTTATATCTGCCAAATACCTTTCGGCAAGCTCTCTAACCTTGATCTTGCTGTTTTCGATACCCTCATCGAGCCATCGGTCGGCTTTTGCATTCGCTTCACGCTGACCTGTTTTGCCCGGCTTGGATGATGTAAAGGTTTTGCGTATGCCGTCTTTCTGAACGTTGATCTGCCAGCGGTTACGGCTTTCGATCCAGACTGCTGTGTTTGTTCGTTTCATAAAAAAATACCTCCTTGACATAATTGGGGAGGTATGCTATACTTATCTTGTCGGAGAAGTGGTATAGCATACCCGTTCTTCTCTCCCCCCACTCGGTGTTGGCGCACCGAGTGGGGGGATTTTTTATGCGGATAATTTTTTCATTTGATCATCTATCTGTTAAAAACATTTATTGGCTATGAAAGTTGTCCGTAACATATTTCAAGCCTATACCGGTCGGTTCTACCGTTAAAGAACCATTAAGATAACGCCTGCATTTAATGTATCCGTTATCCACAAGTATCATCATATCATCAACGGAATATTCGCCTGTATTATACATCAACGGTCTCGCTTGGCTTAACTTATACTTATTAACTATTTCTCTTAATAGTTTTATGTACTCGGGTTCTTCCTGTACAATCGGTTGTCTTTCGTGAACAACTGAGCAATTGTTCTCTTGCTGATCATCAAATAGTATGGATTTACTATTGCTTAGTAGCATATTAAGCTGGTTATCACTAAGTTTATTTTCAATATATTGGTTAACACTACTTAACATTTTGTTTATACCGCTTTCGTTGAACTCAACAGCTTGAAAATTCTTTATAGGCGAACTGCACTTGCTAAGTTCGTCGGTAGTCATTCCAATTAGAATTGGAATTGCCACACCCTGATTGGCAATAACAACATTGCTTAACGCTCCTGCCTCAAAATTGAGCCATGGAGAAGTTACATTTTCTTTTGTTATACAAATAATGCCGACTTTTGCGCTCGATAAGTTACTCATAATCTGACTTATAAAATCGGTTCCTGCAGCTATATTATCAGACATAAACGGTTCTGTACTCTGCAAAATGATAGGCAACCATTCACAAAGTTTCTTCGCTACTTTAAAACTTTTCGTTTCCTTACCCGACCAACTTATAAACACTTTAGTTTTCATAGATAAATACTCCTTTTATATCTTCCCAATAACCCTTCCGACAACCTCGCAGCGGTCGTTTTCGCCTATTTTGATGATTCCGTACTTCTTATTGTGGGAAAGCAGTCCCTCGGAACGGTATTCTTTGATATATCCTTGACCGTTCAGAACAAAGATGCCTATTTCGCCGATGTTCAGCTCCGCAGCGTTCTCCACAAGCACCTTGTCGCCGTCGTAATAGGTCGGCTCCATGCTGTCACCCGATACTCGGAGGATGAAGTCCGCACGTTCGGTCAGCGGTGTTTCATCGACCGTGACCTCTACGCAGCGACCGTCAGAAAGGAACTCGCCCGTTCCTGCGGAAACTGCGTCCTCGTACATTGTAAGAACAATGCAGTTGGTCTGTATCAGCTCTCCGCTCTCCTGCTCCGTGCTGCGTTCGTATTCCTCATTGAGGACAAAATCTACTATCTTTATACCGTGTTCGTCAAGGGCACGGTATTTTTTTATGTGGTCTGCTTCCCCTTGATCTTTTTTCCATAATTCATTTAATGATACTGGTGCATTTTCGCATATAGGTTCATTTATAGGGTTTGCCACTACTGTTGATCCGTCAGTTTGAATTGCATAAGTATTTCCTTTATACGTTTCAAAAACATAATAAAAGACGTGACCTGCTTCACACTGAAATTTTATTGCTATTCCACTACTTTTCACATTATTAAAATTCACACCCATTGTTTTTGAGAAGTGAACATAATTATCTCCACATATCGGGCATTTTATTTCTGCATCATCTTCAAATTCTCGTGGATTAATATCAAATTCGATGTTCTCTCCAGTCAACCAATCAAGTGAAACATTAAAATAATCGGCAATCTTTTGTAAAGTAGCTGTTTTGGGTGTTGCACGACCTGTTTTCCAATCAGAAAGAGTAGTTTGTGTGACTCCAGTTTCCTTAGATACCCTATATGGCGTAACATTATTAGCTTGTAATAATTGCATAAATCTTTCGTACATAATTATTCACCTTTCACAAATATAAAATAGTCGTAAAAACTTTAGTAATTATCCTTGACTACTTGTAAAAAATGTAGTATTATATACTCGTAAGAAGTTGAGCAGTCAAAAATACGCTAAGCCTTATACTATTAATCGGGATATTCATAGTATATCACTTTTACGTAGTAATTGCAATAGTTTTACGAGCAAAGGAGGTAGAAAAATGTATAGTAAATTTGTTGAACTCTTACAAAAAAACAATGTTACACCATATCAGGTATCAAAATCAACAGGAATTTCACAGTCGACATTATCTGATTGGAAGACAGGTAGAGCCAAGCCAAAAGCTGATAAGCTGCTGAAGCTTGCCGAGTATTTCGGCGTTACAGTTGACTATTTTTTAAAGGAGGAAAACAAATCAACGAGCTGATTTCAAAGTTTGCTGAATAATTCGGCATCAACAAAAAGAAGTGAGGTGAGAGGAATGTACGACTTTATTGCAGTAACTGACAGCAATGAGAAAACAGAAGTGGTTTTTGCATACTCCGAACCAAAGGAGAATATACGCAAAGAAACCTTTCTGTATGAAAAGGCTTATAAAGCATACAGAGTGATCCGCATTACAACATCGGGGACTGAAAAATCAGAAAACATTTCAGCCACTGAATTTAACTGGAACTACGGAACAGCAGTTGGTCAAATGGCTAAAAACATAGGATAAGAAAGCGAGGTGAGAGGAATGTCAATTGAAGGCTTGATGATTTATTCTTTAGTGTGGTCATTTATCTTTTTGATCTATTCCAAAAGAAATAAATGATATTAAAAATACCCAGAATCAATACATACTGTAGGGTTTCATTGATAGTATGTTCTTTGATAACGAGTTCGTTATCAACAATGCCGAAGCAGTAACAAATTACAAGTGTGAATACCAAAATTCCAACCAACAAAAACAGACTGACGGAATTCCTATAACTGCTGTTATTGGCATAATTGTACTTTATGCTTTTAAAATCACATTTATAAGGATATCCCAATTGCTTTTTTAAGGTGTTGAAATAATAATCAATCGAGTTATAAAACTCTTTATATGCTACGCCCATTTTGAACAGATTGTCTGTTTTGATTGCTTCAATCAGACCTTGGAATTTCTTCTTTGAAACACAATCCACAAGAAGATATTCATCGTCAAAAATCTTTGAGATTTTTGCTGAAATATCTGCATATTGAGATTTATCGGTTAATTCAACATCGTTCAGCATCTTATGGATAGGCAAATATACTTTGTTTAGTTGTTCTGTTGAAACGCTATCAGATTTTATACCTTGCTTATCGGCAATGGTTGATAGTAACATAATCAACGGCGGCAGCATTACAATTAACACACTTATTATAGTTTCCATAAAAAATCAACCTTTCGTTATAAATTTACATAATTATACAACGAATAGGAGTGGAAGTCAAGAAAGCGAGGTAATACCATGAAAAAGTTCCGTGTATGGGACTACCACGAAGGATATGGCCTTATTGGTGATTATGATACCGAGAAAGAAGCAAGAGCTGCCGCAAAGCAGCACAGCGAAAACACTGACGGTGAATGTCAGATAGTTTTATACGCTTACTGTGGTAAGCAGAAAGGATATCAGGTGATAAGATGAACGAAATAATCGTAGGCCGTCCCATAAACGGTATAACCCTTAACGATCTTGAATACCTGCTTGATGAAAACGGCGACATCATGAAATTCAAAAGCAAGGAACACGCTATAGGTTTCTTGAAAAAGCAGGGTGCGTCCGATGAAGAGATCTATTATATGAGCTTCATCTACACCAACGAAAGCCGAGAGTGTAAATGTCATCTGTGCGAAAAGCGTGGTGACTGTTACATAAAGGACAAGTTCCAGCGCCTTCCCCGTGAGCTTACCAGGGGTATGGGGTTGGGACTTTGCCCGAAGCTTGAACGAAAGGAGAGCTAATTTATGAAAGCATACGCAAAATTACGAGGTGCACTTCTCGAACGTGACATAACGTCAGCGGATTTAGCCGTAATGCTCGGGCGCAGTCAGTCTTATGTTTCCGAGCGCATGACAGCGAAGCGGTATTTCTGGGATCTTCGTGAGATATATACCATTCTCAACATCCTCGGAATATCATGCGACAGGATCTTCGAGTTTTTTCCGCCGAACGGTGGGATTGTTGAACCAAAGAAAAGGAGTGAGAAGGTTGTGTAAGATCATTATGATCGTTATTGCAGCAGCGCTTATCGGATGTCTGATCCTGCAGACGATTGATAACATTCTGCTCTGCTTTGAGGAGGAAGACGATGAAGAGCAGGAATAAAAAAGAGCCCTATCGGCTGCAACCGAAACAGGCTCGTAAGAAAAATAACCATAATCATTATAATTGATAAGGAGGGAAATGTCAATATGGTAAACGTAAAATACATACTTATTGTATCGCAGTATTACTATTCGCATCATTGCTTTATCGTTTCGGGAGAGGAAGAAAATTTCCGTGAAAAGGCTCTGACGCTCATTGAGAATCTCGAAGACTACAAGCGTGACCAAAAAGACCGTCCGTATCATTACGGAATAAGTCGTGATGAAGCTTATACGAATATATCTTATCGTTGGAACGTCAACGACGAGGGTGATATATACTTCATTCCCTGCGGTTCTTTCACAGATGCTATGGCTGTTGCCGAGGAATACAACACAGAGTTGAATAAGCTGAAAATGTGTAAAGGTGTTAAAGCCGCTCGGCGTAGAGAGATCGAAAAAGAAATTGACGATCATCATTTATTCCACCGTATCAGGGATATTGTTTACAGTGTTTTTAAGGTTTTGTGAGGTGCGATATGGATATAAAACAAGAAACTTCCTCCCCAAGCATTGAAATTCTCGACCTTGATGTAAAATCATTTAATGCCCTTAAACGTGCAGGGATAAATACTATCGCAGATATCGAAGCCCAGACGGACCAGCTCGGAAGTACGATGCCTCCCAGGCAATGGACAAGCATTATAAATGCTTTGAACGCCTATAAAGGAATACCTATACCGGGAAGCTGGGTCGAAGAGGACATGCTCGGAGAAGAGCTGACGTTTGACAAGATCGCAGATATGGTCGGAGAGACCATTATTATGGATATGAGCACAGAATCCCATACTTGGTATAAAGCGGTAATGGTTGAAAAAATCGGTGCCTGCGAAGGTGGCGGTCGACGCTTGATGTTCTACGATGGAACCAAAGAGCGAGGATTGGTGGGCGAAATGTTTTTTAACAAAGATCGGATCAGACCGGAAAGAGCTTGGCGTGTAAAACTACAGGACAAGCCCACCGAACCTCCTGCAGCAGACTTCCCAACCTGCTCTTGCCCGTTGTGGCGTTCCGAGGCATTTAAAATTGTCGGCGATAGAAAAAAATCCATATCGTTCTCCTGCGACGCCTGCCATTCCGAGGATATAACCGATGAAAACACCGTAAGCGATATCGAACACCGCTGCAACGACTACTTAAACTGCGAATACTTCCTCGTACACGAACTTGAACCTATGCTGAAAGCGGAGAACATAAAGATCAACGTCAATACCCCATTGGATAGACTAAAGCAGCTCTACGAAACCCATTGTCAGCAGACGGTTCCGACTCCTGCGGAGCACAATGCCACAAAAACGACAGCTTTTGATTATTCCGAGTTGGATTCAGGCATTGCCCAAAGCTTAAGAGATTGTGAAGCAGTTATAAGGCAGGAAACCGCCGGCTATTTTACGATTCTCGGAGCAAAGTTCAAGGAAGCGCAGGATCTCCTTGCAAATCACTCTTCGGGAACCTTTGAACGCTGGTACACTTCAATGGGATTCAAGCGCCAGACGGTATATAACCTTATACAGCGATATGAATTCAGCAGTTCTCCAACTATTGGAGGACGTGAAGAAGCTTTTGAAAATCTCTCACTTACCCTTTCCTACGATATAAGCAAACCCGATGCTCCATCGGAGCTAGTAAATAAAGTACTTGACGGAGATATCACCACGCACAAAGACTACATCGCTTTGAAGAAGGATTATGAGCTTGCACAACAAAGCAACAAGTCCCTTCAAGAAGCCAATGACCATATTTTTAATGCAAGCAAAAAAAACTATAAAATGTACGATGAGGAGCGCATTAAAAACTATGAGCTTGAAAAGCAGCTTGCACAAGTCAAGAAAGATCTTAAAGAACTTGATGAATACCGTGAGCGCAACGCAGAGCTTGAACAGCGTGACGATGAACTTCAGCGAAAAAATGATGTTCTCGAACTCGAAAAGCAGGAGCTTGAACAGCGTATAAAAGAGATAGAGAACCGACCCGTTGATGTTGCCGTTCAATCCGATGAAGAAGCGCTTGCCGAAAAGGATCAAGAGATCTCCGAACTCAAGGGTGAAGTGGAACGTCTTTCAAATAAAAATGTCAAGGTATTCGCCGTGCGTCTTACGCTTGATGAATATGAAAAGCTTGTCCAGATAGTTTGTGGTGGTTGCCGTGGTGGTAATGATCCTGTTATTTTGGAAGCTGTCAAAAAAGCACAGATAATCAGATTGTAAGGAGGAAACCATAATATGATAAAAATAAACAGTCTTGAGCTTGATGATGTCAAGCGCATAAGAGCCGTAAAGCTTGAACCGTCCGAGAGCGGTCTTACAATTATCGGCGGCAAAAACAATCAGGGTAAAACCTCTGTACTGGATTCTATTGCATGGGCACTCGGAGGAGATAAGTTCCGTCCTTCCGGAGCAATGCGTGAAGGTTCTTCTGTCCCTCCGCACTTAAAGGTAAAGCTGAGCAATGGTATCGTTGTGGAGCGCTGCGGAAAAAACAGCGACCTTAAAGTAACCGATGAAAGCGGTAAACGTGGCGGTCAGCAGCTTCTCAATGCCTTCATAAGCACCTTTGCTCTCGATCTTCCCAAGTTTATGGAATCATCCTCCAAGGATAAAGCCGCCGTGCTTTTGCAGATAATCGGTGTAGGTGACAAGCTCTTGGAATATGACACGGAGGAAAACAAGTTATACAACCGCAGACTTGAAATAGGACGTATCGCAGAGCAGAAAGCAAAATATGCTGCAGAACTGCCCGAATATGAGGGCGTTCCCAAAGAGCCTGTATCTGCTTCGGAGCTTATTCGTCAGCAGCAGGAAATACTTGCCCGAAACGGAGAAAATCAGCGCAAGCGTGACAGAGCTGAACAGCTTAAAGCAGCACACGCTAATATCACAAGCAGGATAGAAATACTTCGCTCACAGCTTTCCGAGCTTGAAAGTCAGCAGCATGACATCTCAGAGGATTTGAGAATAGCTGAACAGTCCGCAGCTGCACTCTTTGATGAAAGCACAGCTGAACTTGAAAACAATATCCGTGACATTGAAACTGTAAATATAAAAATCCGCAGTAATCTCGATAAGGAAAAGGCAGAAATGGAAGCCAAACAGTATAAAGATGAATATGATACTCTTACGGGAATGATAGAAACTGTTCGTGCGGATCGCCAAAAACTTCTTGATAATGCCGCTCTTCCCCTTCCGGGACTTTCCGTTGAAAACGGCGAACTCACATATAACGGTGCAAAATGGGATTGTATGAGTGGCTCGGAGCAGCTCCGTGTTTCGGCTGCAATTGTACGCAAGCTTAATCCCGAATGCGGATTTGTACTTATGGACAAGCTTGAACAGATGGACATTGATACTCTCAACGAGTTCGGATCGTGGCTTGAAGCCGAAGGCTTACAGGCGATCGCTACACGGGTATCAACAGGCGATGAATGCAGCATAATCATCGAAGATGGGTATGTCAAAGGTGAACACACCGAAGCTCCAAAGGAAAACAAAACTTGGAATGCTCGGACGTTCTGACGGCTATGGAAGATGATCTTTTGCAGAACATTGCCGAATACCTTTCCGAGGGTCGGGCGGATATTCCCACGGCGCAATGGAAGATACAGCAGCTTGCTTCTCTCGGTAAGCTTGACAAGGCTAATATCCGCACGATAGCGGAATACTCGGGCATTGCTGCCGATATGGAAGAGATCGCAATGACAAGGGCGGCTCTGAAAGCGGTCGGTGAAATGGACGAGGGCTTCGGCAAGCTTGCGTCAGAGGGCATTATTGACGGCACGGCTGTCCCTATGGAAGAATCGGCGTTGCAGGCGGCGGCTATGTACAGCAAGCAGGCGCAAGACCGTTTGAACAAGGTCAATACCGTGATGCGGTACTTTGCGAAGAACACGGCGGCTGCGGCGGTGTATAAGGCGGCGGAGATCGTGAACAAGCAGCAGCACCTTGACACGCTGAACAAGGCGGCAGGTAAGGTCATTATGGGCGCAGAGAGCCGACAGACAGCCGTTCGGCAGTGCATCAAGGAAATGTCCGAGAGGGGCATTCCTGCTTTCGTGGACGCAGGAGGACGGCAATGGTCGCCCGAAGCATACATAAACATGGACGTTCGCACGACCTGTTCCAACGTAGCGCACGAAGCACAGTTCACACGCATGGATGATTACAACATTGACCTTTTGGAAACGAGTTCACACCCGGGAGCAAGGCCGAAATGCTCGCTCGATCAAGGCAAAATTTTCAGCCGAAGCGGAAAGAACAAGAAATATCCTGCCTGGAAGACTTCAAGCTACGGCGAACCCGACGGCATTCTCGGCATCAACTGCGGACACTTCATTTATCCGTATATCGAGGGCGTTTCGGTTCAGCGATATTTCCCTTATGACAAAGAGGAAAACGACAAGCTGTACAAGCAGAAGCAGGAACAGCGCAGGCTTGAACGTGATGTCAGAGCGGCAAAGCGTGAGGTTTCGATGCTGAATGCCGCAGGTGACAAAGAGGGTGCGAAGCTTGCGAAGGAAACGGTGAAGCAAAAGACCGCAAAATACAACGAATACTGCGAAAAGGTT
Organism: Oscillospiraceae bacterium; assembly: GCA_051891935.1. Taxonomy (GTDB): domain Bacteria; phylum Bacillota; class Clostridia; order Oscillospirales; family Ruminococcaceae; genus UMGS363. The sequence goes on along the minus strand of JBJFFR010000119.1, from coordinate 12,583 downwards.
GGTCTTCCGAGGAAAGCGGACAGGCTGACGGTGCAGGGGTATCGGACGAAGGCGAAGGATGAGAAAAAAGCCTTGAATATACTTGACAAACCGAGTGGAAATGATATAATGAAGTCAAGAGGATATGATTTTCTCGATGGAGTTCTCGGCTCGGATAAGATTTCGCAAGAGCAGAGTAAAAGTCTTGATGAAATTGTTTCTGTTATTCCGAAGAAACATCTTGATGTTATCGGCAAAACGGTTAAAGAGGTTGAGATCGTCCCGAACAGAGGTCGGTGCAGCTATTTCCCCGATAGCAAGAAACTTGTTCTCGATCCAGATAAAATGAACGGTAGTATTATTCACGAGTTTGCTCATGTTCTTGCCGATGCTTATGACGTTTACAATGACCCAAAATTCTTGAATATTCTTTCAGACGGATTAGATCTATCGAACTTTGGTGAGGTTATCTATATCGAACACCCTGACGACAAAGGACGGTTTATTTTTGCTCTTCCGGCAGACAAGTTTATAAATACTTATCAAGGACGAATTTATATTGATGCTATAGATGATTGGACTGCGCCAATACCGAAAGAAAAAATGGACGAGTATTTTTCTGTTGGATTCGATGCGTACTTTAATAACGCAAAAGAGCTAAAAAGAAAAGACATCAAACTCTATAATTACATAAAGGAGATGCTGACTGATGAGTAGAATTGAAAGTCGTGTTGATGAATTAATGAATCTCCACACCATGCCGATTGGCAAAATTGCAAAAAAGCTAAAAGATGAAGGTTTTGAAGATAATGACATAAACGATGCTATTAATAAATTCATCAGAAGCAAAGCTCAATCAGTTAAAGAATATGATTAATAATTTAATTAAGCACTCTGAATAAGGGTGCTTTTCTTATGCCCGAAAGAAGGTGATATTATGTATTGGGAGCTTTACAGATGTGCTTTTGCTCCGCCTGCGCCCGATATGAGTGTTTATGCCGCACATTGCATCCGCCGCAAAAGGCATATCAAAAGACGTATGCGACAGTACGGCAGAATTTAGTGCACAATACTCGAGTTTTTTATAACCGTCAACCGCCGAAGATAGGCGGTTTTTTCATACCCGAAAGGAGAAAATAAATGCTTGTACCAGCAATGCTTTATAAGGATGAGATAACCAACGAATTAAAAAAGCATATCTACGAAGATGAGATGCTCTTCTATTCGGGGTGGAACGGCTATAACATACCGTCATTTCCCGATGAATTTGACGGATGCAACTATCGTTATGCAATTATTGATAAAGGCAGAATTATCGGATATTTCTGCTATTATTATGATCCACACAGTCAATGTTTAAGTAATTTTGGTTTATACTCATTTGACAGAGGTAATTCTACAATCGGCAAGGACATTTTATATGAAATCAAACGTGTACTTAAAGAATTCAAGCCGCATCGTATGGAATGGAGAATGATTGGAGGAAATCCGGTAGAACGGCATTATGATAAATTCTGCGAAAAGTATCACGGAAAGAAATTTGTTCTTACAGATGCGATCAGAGATCGCAGAGGTGTTTATCATAATGATGTTATTTACGAAATCATATTCTGAATAGCATTTGTTGTCAAAATAAATCAACTTTGTTGGCAAACTCGGTTGATATACCAACTGATACATCAACTGCAGTTGCTATCTCGTGAAAATCTTGTTGTTTTCAAGAGATAATCGAAAGTTAATATGTTAAAAAGCGTTCGGTTCTCCAACTGTTGGAGGACAGAGCGCTATTTTTATGCCCGAAACACTCTTACGGCTTTAAACTGCGAGCGGAATAACGGTCTACCCGACCTTAAAGGAGGAATTATTAATGGCAGAAGAAACAAACACAACCGTAACCGAAACCAAACAGGCTGAAAACAGCGGAGGTGATCCACAGGGCAACGCAGAAAATGCGGCTGCTGTATCTACGAACGAGGGTGCGGAAAAGACCTTCACACAGAAAGAGCTTGACGAAATTGTCAAGCAGCGCCTTGAAAGAGAGCGCAAGGGAATGCCGACAAAGGACGAGATGAAAGCGTTCAAGGCTTGGCAGGATTCACAGAAGACCGCCGAACAGCTTTCCGCAGAAAAGGTAACCGCTGCGGAGAACGGCAAGGCAGAGGCAGAGAAACGTGCGGAAGCGGCGGAAGCTCGATGCACGGCATATTCCAAGGGGGTAAAGCCCGAAGCTGTTGACGATGTTATTGCGCTCGCTATGGCAAAGGTCGGCGATGACAAGACTGTGGAGCAGGCCATTGACGAGGTTATAAAGAAATATCCGTCATTCTGCGGTGCTTCCGAGCCTAAAGGCATTACAACGGGCGTTGACCTTTCGGGCGGCTCAAAAAACAAAGACGGGGTCGAAGCTGCATTTTTTGCACGAAACCCACATATCAAACTTTAAATGGAGGTAAAAATTTATGGCACATGAATCACAGACAAGATACTCAAATCTTGTACTCGCAAAGCTCCGTTCCGAGAGCGTTCTCAAGGTCGGAGTTGTATTCAACAATGATTATGAAGGCTCGCCTTCGGCAGGAATAGTAAAGATCCCTGTACGAGATACCGAGGTCGCTGTTTCCGATTACGACAAGGCGAACGGTATCAAGGCAGGCACAGGCTCCACTACATACGAGAATTTCGTCATTGACAAGGACAAGGCTGTAAACGAGATCATCGACGGCTACGATGCACAGACCGTTCCCGACAATCTTGTTGCAGACAGACTTGACAGTGCAGGATATTCCCTTGCTATGCAGGAGGATACGGACGGTGCATCTGTTCTTATCGCAGGATCTACAGCGATGAACGTTGCAGCGCTTACTGCGGACAACATTTACGATACCATTGTTGACATTCGCACAGCTATGAGCAAGGCAAAGATCCCGAATGACGGCAAGCGTTATCTGCTTGTAAAGCCGGAGGTTTCTGCACTTATTCTCAAAGCACCCCAGTTCATCAAGTCTTCTTCTCTCGGCGATGCTGTTATTCAGACAGGCGCTATCGGTAAGATCGCAAACTTCCTCATTATTGAATGGGATGACGATACAGCGAACCTTCAGATGATCGCAGGTCATCCGAGATTTGCGACAAGAGCAGAGGAATTCAAGGAAAACGTACACATTCAGGACCTTTCGGGTTCGGGTGTATATATCGGCGCAAGTGCTGTTCAGGGTCGTATGGTCTACGGTCACAAGGTTCTTCGCAGTGTTGCTATCCGTTCTGTTTACTCCCCTTCAAGTCTTGCAGTTTCTCTTGCAAAGGGCGGTTCCGAGGGTACGACTGTTGCAACCGTAAGCGCAGGAAACACGGGCACTACATACAAGTACAAGGTAAATCCTGCATCGAGAGCGGCTTTCGGCACAACGACAGCTGTTTACGGCGGTGCAGACCTCACAAGCGGAACCACCGAGATCACAGCTCCCGAGGGCAGCGTTATCGAGGTTGCAAACTTCTCTTCGGGCAAGGTCGTTGCTGTTGGCTATCGAAGTTTTCAACAGCATAAAGGACAAGATCGGTGAGTTGTTCTCCGATGAAAATATCGAAAAGGTTCAGCGGCTTATCGACCCTATCAAGGGACTTGTGGAGAATGTTCTTCCGCCGGTCATGGATATACTGCTCGACCTTATAGACCCCGTAGCGGAGCTTGTGGAGCAGCTTCTCCCCGTTGTGGAAATGCTGCTGAATTCCTGCGCCGACATTATCGGTCAGCTTGCAGAGCCTTTGACGGATATCATAAAAGAGGTTTTGCCTGTTCTGGTAGAGATACTGGGCGCACTCCTGCCGCCGCTGATGGACATTATAAAGTCGCTCCTGCCGCCTTTGTTAAAGGTGCTTGATGCACTTGCAAAGCCACTGCTTGATCTTATTAAGAGGTTTTTGCCGCCTCTTGTAAAGATGCTTGAAGCGATCTCTCCTCTTTTGGATGCACTTTCGCCTATTATCGAATGGCTTGCTAATGTAATTTCAGATGTACTTGGAAAAGCAATTGAAAAGGTAATGCCGATAATCGAGTTCCTATATGAAGCGATCACGTTTCTTCTGAATGCGCTCAAAGACCTTATCAATTATCTGGTCAATGATTTTGCTGAAGATTGGAACAATACTTGGAACAGTATAGTTGACTGGTTCAAGAGCATTTTTAACTCGATATTAAAGGTTGTAGAGGACGTTGTGAACGGTGTTATCAACTGCGTGAACAAGATCATTGACGGAATAAACAGCGTTTCGGGCGTTGTTGGTATTGAGCTTGAAAAGTGGGACAATGTTGACTTCACTCCCGATGATGATAAGGGCGGTTCACCCGGTTATGCTTTCGGTAAGGATTACATTCCCGAGGATGACTTCCCTGCCAAGCTCCACAGAGGAGAAGCGGTGCTTTCTGCTGCTGATGCGGAAGCTTTCCGAAAGCTCGGAGGTAAAGGAAGTCTTGAACGGCTGGCGTCAACTCCTGCTGATAGCGGAGCTTCGGGGCAGTTGGCGGAAGTGCTTGGAAAGCTTGCGGAGAACAGCGGCACCACCAACAACATCACGCAGAATAATTACAGTCCGAAGGAATTGAGCCCGTATGAAACCAAACGATATCTTGATCAAGTCGCACAGCAGCTCTCGGAAAGGAAGTAAGGTATGAGAATTTACTACATCAATCCCGATGGAAAAAGGTTCGACTTTGAAGACGGCATAAAGGTAACGCAGGTAAGCGGAATCAATCCTTCCTGCGCTGTTACAATGGAGGAAAATGCGTTCGGTGACGGTGCAGACTACATAGGCGAACGCATTAACTCACGAAATATCCTGCTCACGCTCTACCCTTGCTGTGATTATGACGAAGCAAGAACTATCCTCGGAAAAATCTTCTACGGAAACGGCGAGGGAAAGCTGGGCTTCATTTATGATAACGGAGAAGAACGCAGGATCACTTGCCGTTTTGAAAGCATGACTGCTGTCCTCACGGCAAGACCCGGAACAATTCAAGTTTCGCTGTTATGCTCCGACCCATATTTCTACAAAGACGGACCTTTAACACTTATCTGCGGCGTTGTAGATTTATGGGAATTCGACGACTGGGAACTTCCCGAAGAAGATTCTTTTGAGTTTGGAAACATTTCATCGGGGCGTTCGACCGTTGTTTCAAATGACGGTGAAGTGGATTCGGGCTGTATTATAAGGATAGGAATAAATTTTCACATTGACGGGGTCAAGATCATCAAGGCTTACACCGATGATTATATTGCTTTGCGCGGTCCGTTTGACCCGGGCGATATAATAACGATAGACACACGTCCGCGCAGGAAGGCTATAAAGCTTGGGAACATACACTCAACCGCTGAAACAGATATAATGCCGCGGCTTATATGGGGATCAACTTTCTTTTCCATTCCGCGCGGCGGAGGCCGTATTATCGTGGAACGCGAATCCGGAGATCGTTCCTTTGATGTCACAATGCAGATCGATGAGAGATACAGGGGTGTATAACTATGGATATGTATGTTTATAACAAGGATCTGGAGCTCATCGGGGTCACCGATCAGGTGTTCTCGCTGATGTGGACTAAACGCTTTCCGCTCGGCGATACATTCACAGCGACCTTTCCTGCGAACGAAAACAACCTAAAGCTTATTCGTCCGCAGATGATACTTGAAATACCCGGGCGATACTCCGGCATTATAACCTATCGTAACCTTAACGGTACCAAGAGTATGATCAATGTATCGGGATGCTCCTTCGATGGGATGCTGAACAGCCGTGCTGTCGCTGACGGCACCTGCGATGATTCTCTTTTAACGATCGTTGACAAGAACCTTGGTGAAGCGGCCAAAAATCCCGACAGGCGGTTTGAGAATACTTACGTTGACAAGACGGTGGACTGCACAAATCTTAACCGTGAAACCATAACGTACATTAATCTTGGCGACTATGCAAAAAAGATCTGCAATGAAAATATGATGCTGATACGCTCGGAGATCGAACACGGCGAACAGAACAAGATCCGCATATACGGCCGAAAGTGCGCTGACAGATCTATTGATCAAGAGGAAAATGACCCCGTTGTTTTTTCGGAGCTATATGATAATTTAGGAAGTATGGATGCTGTTTACTCCGAGGAAGGCTGTATAAACAGTGCTTTCATATACACCGAATCGGAGGAAGATACGGTAGCCTCCTGGAAAGGAGAATTCGGCGGAGGTTCGGGGTACGGTCGCCGAGAAGGCGTTTACCAAGTCGACCCGGTTATAAAATACTGCCATCGAGTTACTGAAGAGGGTGTGCTGGAGTGGTATCCTGTTCTGGATGAAGAAAAAACAAGACAAAGGGCATCCGATCTCTTCAAGAACACCTACTCCGAATTTACGGATTGCATAGAAGCGTCAGTTAAGCCCGATGCAGATTATGCCAAGCGGTTCGATGTAGGGGATATTGTGACAATATACAGCTCACGGTTCAACATAGCACAGAATATACGGATAACGGAGATCTCCGAGAGTTTCACGGTCAGCGGTCTAAAGATCAATGTTACCTTCGGGGAAACTATTAAAAGCTTGAAACAGATGATTGGAGGCTGATAAAAATGGACGCAGTAACAGTAAAAAATGCAGTTTTATGTTTCTTTGCGGCAGCAGGAAGCGTTATAGCGAACGCTCTCGGTGGCTGGGATTCGGCACTCCGTGTACTTGTGGCGATGATGGTCGCAGATTATGTAACGGGCGTGCTGGTCGCTCTGATCTGGCACAGGTCGAACAAGACCGATGACGGAACGCTTTCATCGAAGGCAGGGTTCAAGGGACTTTGCAAAAAGGGTGTAATCATACTTATTGTATGGCTTGCGGTTCTGCTTGATGACGCTATGGGTGCGGATTATGTACGTACGGCGGTGATTCTGTTCTTCATCGGCAACGAGGGGCTGTCTTTGTTTGAGAATGTAGGTTTAATGGGTATGCCCTATCCTGCGTTCCTCAAAAAGGCTTTGCAAGCTTTGAGGGATAAAGGGGATAACGGGAATAATGATGAATAAATAGCCAAACTCCCACTCTGAGGATTATCGGGGTGGGAGTTTTTTGTATAAAAAGGTACACACTTTAGTACACACTTTTTATTTTTTGTACCCGAATTGACTTTTTATATTCCGATATCAGGGGTAAAAAGCCGCTATTTTTCGTGCTTTTAATTTATATTTTCTGCGTGATAAATCACTGGGATAGTTCAAGTCCTGTTATCCGCACCAAACTCTAAAACCTCGTAGCTGCATCAGTTGCGAGGTTTATTTATCGCTTTAACAAGAAAAATCAAATGCACAAAAAGTCAGTACCACGACACTACCACGACACTTGTACCTAAAAAACCTCCAAATATGATACTAATACTAATCCCCGATAAAAATGTAGACAAAAAATCTGCGCAAAATCCATATATTCAAGTTTTGGTTTAATTTTTTGTCTACACTTTAATGAGGGATTAGTGTTATCCATAGGTTAAATGGTTATTTGTATTAGGAAAAAGCTGATTAAAGCGAAGCGTTCGTTTCGCCGTTTTGATAAATGTACGAGTTTCCTTCTTTGAGGACATTTTGAAAAACGGCTGAAACGTATTAATCAGCGTTTCCTTAGTATTATAACAGCAAAACGGATGAGCACATTTCACACGCTCATCCGTCTTTTACGCAGCATTAAATAATACCATATACAGATAACATCCGCCAACAGATATCAGATTGCTTGCGCTGTGCATTATCATCGGATAGATAACGCTTTCCGAACGTAAAAAGACAAAACCGTATGCCACACCGTTGATAAAAGCATACAAAATCCCGATCCATTGTAAAGAAAACGGAACTGCAAAATTTATATGTGCAGCTGCAAACAGAAGTGATGTGAGAACTAATATTACAGGGGTTCTCTAAAAACCGGGACACGAGCATATTTTCGTACATGACTTACATCAGCTGCAAGGCAACAAACCGCAGTAAATACTAAAGAAACGCTGATAAATCAGCTTATTCTTATGTATTACAAGGTTTGTTAACGCAGCAGATGATGTAAGTCATAGAAAATATGCCGTGAAGGAGGTTTTTAGAGGTTCCCTTATAAGAAGGGTCTTGATTTTTTGATGTATTTGTAATATAATAGAAAAAGAATATTTTTTAGGGGGATCATAATGAAAAAAATCATTTCTGTGCTCGTCTGCGCAGCGCTCGCAGCGAATTTTGCGGTTATAGGAGCTTCTGCCTATACCGAGAAAACGAAAAAAACCTCATCGCAGGTGACTGTTACCTCCGACCAGTACATAAACTGGGACGGAACTTCAAATGTTGCGCAGTTCATCGGCTCAAACGGAAAATTCAGCTTTGCTTATGACGGAAGCAAGTATGTTACCGTTGTAAGAACAAACGGCACTGCTGCTTACAAGAAAAAAGTCAAGCTTGAAAAGAAGCACCCTATTTTCGGCAACGTTCTCTGCGACAAAAAGGGCAACTACTACCTCATCACAGGCGAAAAGAACAAATCAAACAACACATCCCAGCAGACTGTTTTCATTTCCAAATACGACAGCAGCGGCAAGCACATAAAGACTGTCGGCGACGACGGCAGCGCAAGCCTTGCTTCCTATTATAACAGCAGCTTCAACACAAAGGTCCCGTTCGACGCAGGCAACTGTGACGCTGCTATCAACGGCGATATCCTCTGCGTGAACTATGCCCGTGAAATGTACAGCGGTCATCAGAGCAACTCCGTTTTTGCGGTAAACATCAACACTATGAATAAGGTTTCTTCGGGAATAAACTACAACTCGCACTCCTTCGCACAAAGAGTAATTCCTTTCAAGGATTCCTTCGTGCTTGCAAGCGAGGGCGACTGCTACAACAGAGCTTTCTCCGTAAATCTCTTCGGCAAGGATTCATACGATATCTTCCATTTCTGGATCGAAAAGGGCGCATTTGACAGATACGATATGTTCACCGTAAACAACAACTTTGCACACATGGGCGGACTTGTTTCGCTGAACGACAAGTATGCCGCTTTGATCGGAACATCGGTAAAATCGCTCAGTTCGGCTGCAAAAAATGAAAAGGAACAGCTCTTTATACAGATCTTTGACCCGACCGCTTCTCTTAACAGCTCATCCGCGTATGTCACATCGGGCGACAGAAGCGGTGTAGGCGGCAACAACGGCACCGAAAACGTCAAGGATTACGGCGTTAAATGGCTCACCGATTATACGGACAAGCGCATCTCCAACCCACAGACTGTATCGACTGCCGGCGGAAACATCGTCATTCTTTACGAGCTTTACGATACCTCGGGAAAATACGGCAAATACTGCGGCGTTTATTACATGGTGCTTGACAAAAACGGCAGCATCATTTCAAAGCCGAAGCAGTTCTCCGCCGACGCCGAGCTTAACCCCTGCCGTATGCCTGTATATGTTGACGGCAAGGTTTACTGGGCAGCAAACAAATACAGCGGAGAGAACAAAAACAATCTCCACATTTACAGCATTGAAGTAGATTAACATAATATAAACAAAACGGCGCAATTCACTTTGCAGAAGTTTATAGTCTGCAAGTTGAATTGCGCCGTTCTTTTTTTAAATTATAATACTATCTCTTTGTTTTCCTCAACTGCACAAACAACGGTCAGATTTCCGTTTCTGCAGCGTATTGCGTCGATCATTTTCTTTTCAAGTGAAGCGTCCTTTAGCGTGATGTTGTATTTAAGCTCAAACATTGTGCCCATATTTACCGTTTTCACACTCAAAATCTCGTTTTTTGAGGTGTATTCGCTTAAAATATCATCAAAAACTCCCGTATAATCGAGATCTTCGGGGATATTTATTTTCAGAATACGCTCATTTTCCGATGACTTTTTTAAAATGAGTTTATTCGAGATAAGAATGATAACGCAGAGCAAAACCGTGACTGCTGCGGCAAAGGTCACAAAACCCACACCTGATGCAAGTCCTACCGCCATTGCAAGAAAAATGAAGGTGATATCCTTGGCATTTCCCTGCGCAGAACGGAAACGGATGAGCGAAAACGCACCCATGACCGCCACTCCGACCCCGAGATTTCCGTTTACCATCATTATCACAGCCTGCACCAATATCGGAAGCACCACAAGCGTTGACGTAAGACTCTTTGAATGAGCTTTGTCCCTTGAATATGTAAATGCCGCGGCTATTCCGCAAAGCAGGGATGTCAATGTACAGATGAGGATATCTGTGTCCGTCATACCGACAGCGGTATTGAAGATGCTTCCAAACATGATATATGCTCCCTTTTTATTATATCGTTTTTATATATCTGCCCGTATTTTGAGAAGGATGTCTTGTATATTTTCAGCTCGGAAAGAGTTGCTGCAAGCCACATCGGAACAGCTCCGTTGGCCTTGATCTCCATAATAACGGAATCGTCATCGAACAGCATTTTTCCGCTGTCACCGCTTATAAGCGAAAGCTCATCACGGCGGCTGCGGATATTGAAGTCGAACGTCACACGAAGCTCTTTCTCTTCTTTGCCGCAAAACGCTGTCCTGTCATAAGCTATGAAAAGCTTCGGCTCGGGCTTATAATGCTTCATAAAATAGTCGATCTCACGGAAGATCTGACCGTTATCCTGCGGCGGTATCCCGTTTTCAAGGAAGTTCACAGCCTCGCTGTACTCCAGACCGATGCGGCGCTTATAAACGACATCATCATATTTTTTCTTGATCTCAAGAAATACTGTGCTGTCATTTTCGGGAACGCCGTAGCTTCTCAAACGAAGCTTTTCTTTATAATCGCATTTTTCTATCGAATGACTGATAATATCATAGTTTTCCGTATCGAAATAGATGTTGCAGATAGTAGTTCTGCCGTATTGATCCTCTTCTAAATTCGGTCGGACGGCTTCCGACAAAGCCTTGTATTTTTCCGACGAGAGCAGATATTTCATTTCAACTCGCTTGAATGAACCTATATAACTCATTATTCGCCCCACTGACTGTTCAGCCATTTAATTCTTCTGTTGACAAAATCAACGACGCCCATTCCCGAATCAACTCTCCACGAATCATCCTTGAGGTCGTTTCTCAAAAGAGAAATATCGGCTGCGACCTGCTCGGTGACCTTATGAAGCGAATCATCGACGGAAAGCTTCGCCCATTTTTCCTTAACAAGCTCTCTGAACCAATCCGCCTTCATTGCAGTTGTGAACCACGGATTTGAGCGGTCAATGCCGTCATCCAGAACCTTTTGAAACGCACCTGCATAATAATTTCTGTCAGGATCCTCATAACACGTCCAGTTAAAATCCCAGGGCGCAAGGAAGGTCATTTTCTTATAAATGCTTTCGGGCGAAAAGTCAACTGCCATATAAAAGCTGCCTGCGCCGACGTCGTAATTCTGCATAAGCTCTTCAAGGATGAGCATATTCACCAGCGAATCAAGGTCTATTACCGACGATACCGCTTCCTGCGGTGAAGAAAAAGTGCCTTCGGCGGAAACAACGTTATAATCGCTGTCGAACATCATCACTTTTTCATTCCGGACCGCCTGCCAAAGTATCTCATATACTCCGTCGGTATATTTTTCGATAAATTTCAGCTGTTCATCGGAAGTTATTTCACTCTTGACGGAATAATTCTTGTTGTCGAAGCTTCTCGTTTCGCCGTTGATATCCGTAAATTCGGAATCGCCGTGGGAAACGGTAAAAAACGGATGCTCCTCTCCTGCATAGTTGTCAAGCTCGATAAGGAAGCCTATCTCGGTCTGCGTTTCGCCCTTTGACGGTTCATAGACCTCAACCCTGCCCTTTGCAGCCTGATTCTGTTCGGCAAGGAGATACAGACCTGCATATTTTCCGTTAATGAAAAGGTTCACATAAGCGCAGTCGGTACAGTAATACTCCCCGTCAAAAATAGCTTTTGCAAGCTTAAAAGCCATATAGTCGGGACAAAGATTCCAGTATGAACGCAGCAGCACCCAGCTTTTGTATTCTTCCCCGTTATGCAGTCCCAGAACGTTGTGTTTTTCGGTAAATTTTATCCTATAAGGCTTTTCATCGTCCTGATCTGCGGTGGAATTTCCCCTTACCTTAACTCCTGCTTCCGCCGAAAGTACAAGGCTTTCATCGCAGTTCACAACATCTACCACCGAGGTAACGTATTCGTCCTTCGACAGTATTTTTTCTTCGTTCAGCGTTGTGATATTTATTGCAGGGAATTCAACGACCTCGGATATTTCATCAAAAAGAGCTTTCAGGCTGTCAGTCTTTCCGAGATACTGCTCCTCCATTTCGGGAGAGGAAAAGCCGTTTTCCGAAAGCTTAGTTTTTTCCTCTTCGTCAGCAGATACGGTCATGATCGTTGTTTCGGAAGCTTCTGTTTCGGTTTCGGCAGCTGTGGTCTGTGCTGAATCTGTCTGCTCGGCTGTTTCGCTTTTTTCTGCCTTACAGGACGAAAAGACAAGTGCTGCCGTGAATATAAGAACCATAAGCCTTTTTATAACGATCATCCCCTTCACAAAATAATAATCTGCTAAAAAAGGGATAAGCCCCTGCACAATATGCAGAAGCATCCTTAACATAAATATA